>NZ_JAPFPW010000007.1 GCF_026155325.1 Desulfobotulus pelophilus
TTACGGAAGGCTTGCCGCCACCGCCAGAGAACAGAGCCTCAATGTCATTCTGGCTCAGGGTATTACGGCCAAAATCCTCATCTTCGGCAACATCCGTGGTCCTGCTTTCCTCACGGGCAGTACCCGCAAGATCTTCCGAGAACAAGGCATCTATGTCCGCCTGCCCCACAAGACCGGAGGTAAAAAGATCGGGCTCTCCTTGGGAGGGAACAGATTGTACCGGTTTCGGCACTTCATTTTTTTCCGGCAGGGGCATATCAAAATCACCCCGCAGGAAAGCATCAATTTCCTCCTGACTGACCGTATCAAAATCGTTTTCCTTCGGCTCCAGCCCCCTGTCATTACCACGCATCAGGTTATCCAGATCAGAAAGATCCCCTTCGGGAATTTTTTCTCCTCCCGCCGGATCGGGCAAACCATGATCAGAAGGCAAAGCCGCCGCCGACTCATCCCCAGAACCATCATCCAGCCCCCGCAACAGCGCATCAATGTCATCCTGCTGGATCACAAGATCAATATCATTTTTTCCATCTTTTTCCGCCATGGTCCGCCCCTTTGGTTCAGGCCGTCATTTCAACGCCTCGCAGACGCGTACGCAGTTTCACAAGGGCTGCGGCATGAATCTGACAGATGCGGGATTCCGTACGCTCCAGCACATCACCAATTTCTTTTAAGGTAAGGTCCTCAAAATAATACAGAGAAAGCACCAGCTGTTCCTTTTCCGAAAGCCCGGCAATCACTTCTGCCAATCTGGCTTTCATCTCTTCTTCTGCCAGCATATCTTCCGGATTATCGGATGTTGTCAGCTGATCCTGAAAGGTTTTTACCCCGTTTTCGCCCTTTTCTGTCCCCCGGATACTGGCATCCAGATTCAGGAGTGCGGCACCGTGGATTTCCGTAAGAACACCCTGATAGACTTCCAAAGAAAACCCCAGGGCTTCTGCAACTTCCCTCTCTTCTGCAGGCCTCCCCTGTTCCCTTTCCACCGAGGCAATGGCCTTTTCCACATCCTGTGCCTTTTTTCGCAGTGAACGGGAAAACCAGTCCATGCTTCTCAATTCATCCAGAATGGCACCCTTAATGCGGAACTGGGCGTAGGTACGAAACTTCACATCTTTTTCAGGATCAAACTTATCCACAGCATCCAGCAGCCCGAGGCTGCCGGCACTCATCAGCTCGTCCAGCGAAACGGATTGGGGAATACGCATGGAAACCCGCAAGGCCACACTGCGAACCAGATCCGTATGGGCTTTGATCATGGATTCCCTTTTCTCAGCAGAGAGGCATGTCTTCAAAGTATCAGCGCCCTTTCATCCTTATGCGGTATTTCCCCTGCCCCATGATCAGGCGGGCGGCAGTGCGGTAAAACGCTTGAAAAACAATTTAATGGATCCTTCTGTATCATGACGGCGGGGAGCATTCATCAACACTTTGGCGAGATTGCGGATCTGTTTACTGCATTCTGCATCCGGGTAAGCCGTCAGAACCGTTTTCCGCTCCTGAACAGATTTCCGTAAAACAGGATCAAAAACAATATGACCCGCATACTCCAGCACAGCACCGGTAAGAAAACGTTCGGCAGCCTGGTTCAGGGTCAAAAAAACCTGTTTGGCTTCTTTTACGGAGTTTACCATGTTTACCACAAGTTTAAAATGCCTGGCTCCATGTTCGGAGGTCATGACCTTCATCATGGCATAGGCATCCGTAATGGAAGTAGGCTCCGGCGTAGCCACCAGCAGGCATTCATCCGCCGCGAGATTAAAATACAGCACATTTTTTGAAATGCCTGCCCCCGTATCAATGAGCACCACATCTGCCGCCAAATCCGCACTTTCAAATTCACCCAGAAGGGTCAGTTTCTGCCCCTCGGTCAGATGGGTCAGACCGCTGGTACCGGAGCCTGCCGGAATAATACGGATCCTGTCTGCCGGAGATACCATGACCTCGTGCAGGCTTCTTTCGCCGCTCAACACATGGCCGATATGAAAGGGAGGGCGTATTCCAAAAAGAATGTCAATATTAGCAAGACCCAGATCCGCATCCAGAATCAGAACTTCTTTGCCCATATCCGCAAAGGCCCGCGCAAGGTTACCCACAAGGTTGGTTTTACCCACACCGCCTTTTCCACTGCTCACGGCAATTACCCTTGGCTGGCCCGATGATACGGAGGAAAGCTCCCTCTTCCGCTGCATACCCTGGCGACTGATCATTTTTCTCAAACTCGTTGCCTGATCCACCCTTTTCTCCCTTCTTCACCGGCCCTGAACTCAGGCCTCTCGAGTCTCAAAAATACGCTGCAAAAGGCCCTTTCGGGTCACTGGATGAATGTCTTCAGGTACCCGCTGTCCATCGGTTATATAGGATACGGGCAAAGGATAGTCTGCCAGCTGATCCAGAATACCGCCTCTTTTACGGGTTTCATCCAGCTTGGTGAACACATAGGACCGGGGAGAAAGCTGGGAAAAATTCTCCGCAGCCTCCCGCATATTCTCCCTGCCCGTTGCGGCGCTTAAAACCAGGTGGGTGGCAATGGCCTGCCGTCCGCCAAGAAGACCTGCCAGTTCTTCCATCCGTGCATGATCCAGATGGGAAAGGCCTGCCGTATCAATCAGGATCACTTCTCTGTTCTGCATCTGACGCAACGCCGTCTGCAGGTCATCCCGGTTAAAAGCAGGCAGACAGGGAATACCCATGATGCCCGCATAGGTTTTCAGCTGCTCCAGCGCACCGATGCGATAGGAATCCACGGAAATCAACCCCACCCTTTTCTTCTGTTTCAGGCTTAAGTCCGCTGCCAGCTTGGCAATGGTAGTGGTTTTTCCAACCCCCGTCGGGCCCGCAAATGCCACCACGCTCCGTTGACCGGCCAGCGTATCAAAGGGGGTAAAACCCTCAATAACATCCATCATTTCCACAAAAACCCTTCGGGAAAGCGCTTCTCTGCCGGGGCCAGCCGTTCGGGATGCCTTTTCCATCAGATCCCTGGCCCGTTTTTCCGTGAGCCCCGTTCGCACAAGGCGGGTATACAGATTCAGACTCTCGGGCTGGCGGGTAATGAACTCCGGAATGCCGTCTCCCTGTTGAAGGAGGAACAGCATATCCCGTATACTGACCAGCTCGTGCTGCACCTGCTGCCACCCTACGTTCCCCCCGAGCTCGCTCCCCCCTTCAAGGGAATTCGCCACCCTGTCCAGAACATCTGCCACATCCCTGTCTTTTTCTTCCTCTGCTTCTTTCACCGCAAAACGGCTCGGCCGCTTTACCACCTGCGTTTTTACTTCGTTGCCGCCGTGAGACTGGCGAATTTTCCGGACAGAAGAATCCTTTTTCAAAACTGGCCGGTCAATCCCCGCCTCCACAGCAGCTGTCACCTCAAAACCACCCTGTGCATACGGATTTCTCGGATCACGGGCGGCCTTGCGCGTGGATAGGATCACGGCATTCACACCGAGTTCGGACTTGACCTGTGCCAGGGCCTCCTGAATGGAAGGAGCCCGAAAAGTTTGTACGCTCATTTTACAGGGTCACCTTTCCAATGGCCTGAATGTTAACGTTCTGAACAATTTCCGCATGGGATGTTACGGCAAGATTGGGAATACTCTGCTCCAGAAGCCTCTTCAAATGACGGCGCAGGCTCGGGTTGCATAGGAGAACAGGCTGAACATTCTGGTTCATGGCTTTTTCCATCTCCCCACGCACCGCCGCAATCAGCTGTTCCGCCATACGGGGATCAACGGCAAGATACGCACCATGCTCCGTATTCTGAATACTTTTGGTGAGCGTTTCCTCCACCTTTCTGTCCATGGCCAGTACGGGCAGATTGCCATCAGGCCCCATGTACGCCGCCAGAATGGATCGGGAAAGTTTCTGTCGCACATATTCTGTCAAAAGATCCGGGTCCTTGCTCATGGTTCCATAGTCAGCAAGGGTTTCCACAATGGTCAGCAAATCTCTGATGGAAACCCTTTCCGCCAGAAGATTCTGAAGAACCTTCTGTACCATGCCCAGACTCATGACAGAGGGCACCAGCTCCTCCACGGCTTTGGGGCTGGCCTTGGAAAGGTTGTCCAGAAGATGCTGTACCTCCTGACGGCCCAAAAGCTCGGCAGCATGGCTTCGGATAGTTTCCGTTAAGTGGGTCGCCACAACAGTGGAATTGTCCACCACCGTGTACCCGGAAAACTTCGCCTCTTCCTCTCTGTCCGCAGGTACCCAGAGAGCCGGAAGCCCGAAGGCTGGCTCTGTTGTGGGGATACCATCCATACGCCTGCTGACATCACCGGGATCCATGGCCAGCACATGGTTCACCATCAGCTCATAGCGGACCATTTCCACTCCCTTAATCAGCATCCGGTATTCCGCTGGCCGCAGATTGAGGTTATCCCGGATATGAATGGGTGGAATCACGATACCCATTTCCGAGGCAAACTGCCTGCGCATGGAACGGATACGGCCTAAAAGGGTACCATCCTGGGAACTGTCCACCAGAGGAATCAGGCCATACCCCACTTCCAGCTCCATGACATCCATGTTCAGAAGGTGCTCCACCTCTTCCGGACCAGAGGGGGCTGCAGCCGCTTCTTCCGCTTCCGCGGCTTGCTTTTCCTGTGCTTCTTCCTCGCTCCGTCCCCGGGTGACAAGATACAGTATGCCTCCCAAAGCCAGCCCCAGACTCATAAAGGGAAGGCCGGGAAGGCCGGGAACAAGTCCCAGGGCAAATACCAGGCCGGAAGCCACGTAGATGGGTGTGGTTTTAGAAAAAATCAGCTTGGAAAAGGCCTGACCCAAACGATCCTTATCTCCGCCTCTGGAAACAAGAATACCTGCCGCCGTTGAAATCACGAGGGCAGGAATCTGAGTAACCAGACCATCCCCCACCGTCAGCAGGGTATAGTTGGCTGCGGCCTGTCCCACGGGCATGCCATTGAGCACACCAATGATCAGACCTCCGACAATATTGATACCGGTAATGATAATACCGGCAATGGCATCTCCCTTGACAAACTTGGAAGCACCATCCATGGCTCCGTGAAATTCTGATTCCCGGGCAATGAGCTCACGCCGTTCCCTGGCCTGACGTTCATCAATCATACCGGCATTGAGATCGGCATCAATGGCCATCTGCTTACCGGGCATGGCATCCAGTGTGAAACGGGCAGCCACTTCCGCAATACGACCGGCACCCTTGGTAATCACCATGAAATTGATGAGCACAAGAATGACAAAAATAATCATGCCCACCACATAATCCCCGCCCACCACAAAATTACCAAAGGACTGAATAACGGAACCGGCAGCCTGGGGCCCTTCATTCCCCCGGAGGAGGATGAGTCGGGTAGACGCCACGTTCAGGGCAAGGCGGAAAAGGGTCAGGACCAGCAGCATGGTGGGAAATACCGAAAACTCCAGAGAGCTTTTCGTGTACATGGTGGTAATCAGAACGATGATGGCCAGGGTAATATTCAGGGCCAGAAAAAAATCCAGCAGAAAAGCGGGGACCGGCAGCAGCATGGCCAGTAGAATACCGATAACCGCAAGGATCATTGCGATATCCGCATAGTCCTTGCGCAATCCCTGAAGAATGCCGACTGACTCTGCCATGGCCAACCCCTGTACGTGTCATTGTTTTGACGGCAAGTGACCGAAACCTGTCACCTTATTCGGCATTCTACCCCCTGCCTTTTCCCTTCAGTCGATACACATAAGCCAGCACTTCAGCCACCGCCTGATAGAGATCTGCGGGAATGGACTGCCCCACATCTACCCATTGAAACAAGTTTCGTGCCAGAGGCTTATTCTCCACAATAGGCACACCGGCCTCTTTGGCTATGGACCGTATTTTATCCGCTATGCTTCCGGCGCCTTTCGCCAGCACCTGCGGTGCCTGCATGGCAAGGGGGTTATACTGGATGGCCACGGCCAGATGGGTAGGGTTGGTGACCACCACATCCGCTTTGGGCACATCCTGCATCATCCTTTTCTTCGATGCCTCAAACTGCAGCTGACGGATACGGCTTTTAATCTGGGGGTCACCTTCGGTCTGCTTGCCTTCATCCTTCACTTCCTGCTTGGTCATTTTAATCTGCTGATCAAAATTCCAACGTTGAAAAATCAGATCCATCAGGGCCACAAAAACCATGGCAAGAAGTACCCAGAGAAAAATTTTAAAGGATATTTTCACCATAAAAAGGAGAATGGTAGCCACATTATGGTCATACAATCGCATCATATGGGGCATCTCTCCCTTCACAGCCCGCCATGACACATAAAAAATGATGGTAATCTTCAGAATACTTTTCAAAAGCTCCATCAGGCTTTTTTTAGAAAAAATACGGCCCAGCCCCTTAATAGGATCCAGCTTACTCGGCTTGGGCTCTATGGCTTTCCAGGCCAGCACAAAACCGACCTGAAAGGCATTGGCAAAAAAAGCCGCCAGAAACACCACCAGCAGCAAAGGAGCCATCACCCAAAAAGCCTGCATGCCATAGGTCTGCATCCAGAAAAGGGCCTGCTCCATGTGCACTTCCGGGATGGACGTAAACGAAAAGGAGGAACGCATAACATCGGCCATGCGCTTGTAAAAAAAACCGGCCATGGCGTACAGGGTGGCCACACCGGCCAACAGCACAACGACCGAAGGCACTTCCACACTTTTGCCTACCTGCCCTTCCTCGCGACTTTTCTGGCGCTTTTTCGGGGTTGCATCCTCGGTTTTTTCCTGTCCGCTTTCCTCCGGCATGGTTTCCTCCTATCCGCTTCCGAACATGCGCAGAACCAGATGAAGCATACCCGGAAAATCCTGCACATAGGCCCTTGCAAAACGGACGATGACCTCAAAAACCGCACCAAAGAAAATAAGCCCTATGGCAATTTTTACGGGAAAAGAAATGATGAGCACATTCATCTGCGGAGCAAACTTGGCCGTAATACCAAAAGCTACGGAAACAAACAGCAGGGCCACAATGGCCGGAGCACCAATTTTAATTCCCGTCACAAACATGGCGGCTGTCATTTTCATCATATGATCCAAAAAAATCTCCGGCAGAGCAAACCCACCCGGAGGTACCATGTGAAAACTTTCCACCAGTGCTTTCAGCAATATGTAGTGCCCATCCAGAAGGATAAAGACCACAATCACCGTCCAGTATCCCAGCTGTTCCATCACCGAAACCTGGCTGCCCGTCTGGGGATCCATGACATTGATCATGGAAAACCCCATCTGAAAACCAATCAGCAACCCTGCCAGCTGCACAGCACCAAAAAACAGACGCACCACAAGGGCGATCACCATGCCCACAAAAAGCTCCGACACCAGCAGGATGGGTGCCATGAGTACTTTGTCTGGGAACTGAACGGGATCGGTCACCACCGTAGAAAAGAGAACAAGGGTAATAGAAAGGGCCAGCCCGGCTTTCACCAGAACAGGAAAGGACTCACTGCCAAAAAAGGGAAACAGAAACAAAATCACCGAAACCCTTGTGAGCACAAGGAGAAAATGGCGCATCTCATCGGGTGAGAAAAGGTTCAGAATTTCCATGGGCCGTCAGCGGATGTACATGGGAATATTTTCAATTATCCTTGCCGTATAGCTGGTCATTTTTTCCAGCATCCAGGGGGCAAAAAAAATCAGAGAAAAAAATACGGCAAGAATTTTGGGTACAAAGGAAAGGGTCATTTCCTGTATGGAAGTCACCGCCTGAAAAATACTGACCATCAGTCCCACAGCCAGACCGATGAGCAGCATGGGAGCGGCAATCAAAATGGTGAGCCACACGGCCTCCTGACCAAAACTTACAACAAATTCGGGCGTCATCAGCCACCTCCTAGGGTATGGCGAAGCTACGGATCAGCGAGCCCGCAATGAGATGCCAGCCATCCACCAGCACAAACAGCATCAGTTTAAAAGGCAGGGATATCATGACGGGAGGCAGCATCATCATCCCCATGGCAAGAAGCACACTGGCCACCACCATGTCAATGATCAGAAAGGGCACATAAATCACAAAGCCGATGATAAAAGCGGTTTTCAGTTCAGAAATCACAAAAGCGGGAATCAGGTGCAAGAGGCTCACGCTTTCCCTGTTTTCCGGTTTTTCCGCTTTGGCAACTTTGATAAATAAAGCCAGATCCTTTTCCCGCGTATTGACCAGCATAAATTCACGGATGGGCTTTTCCGCATTGGCAAAGGCCTCCTGATAGCTAATCTGATCCTCCAGATAGGGATCCAGTGCCTTTTCATACACTTCTGTCCACACAGGCTTCATGATGAAAAAGGTCATGAAGAGGGAAAGCCCGATGACCACCTGATTGGGCGGGCTGGTCTGAATACCGATGGCCTGACGTAAAAAGTGAAAAACCACCACAATGCGGGTAAAAGAGGTCATAAGCACCAGTATGGCCGGTGCCAGGGTGAGAATGGTCAGAAGAGCCAGTACTTCAAGGGCAATGGCCACATCCCTCGGACCCGTTGCCTCTTCCACGCCAATGCGGATGGAGGGAATGGGAAAGGTCACAGCCTGTGCCGCCAGAGGTGCCGCAAGACCCGCACCGGCAAACAACAACAGAAAGAAAAGGAGACGGCGTGCTCTTGTTCTTTCAGGAAAAGACAAGGAAGGCCTCCGGCCTGTCTCATGCATCATATCTGGCCTCCGGCAGGTCCTTTTCTCTTGGTTCCCCTGTACGTATACGGGACAGAAAGGATGAAAATCCGGGCCCGGACCGCTCGGTTTCCTCTGGAGCTGTCTTCTCAAACTCTCCAAGGTTCTGAATGGAAGAAGGCGTCACACCCAGAAGGAGCTCGCGACCCTGATAATCAATAAGCACCACCCGCTCTTTGGGCCCCAGTTGCAAGGTTTCCACCATCCGTATCCGACCCGCCGTTCCCCTGAAAGTACTTAAACGGCGAAGCAAATAAAGGGTAAGAATCAAAAGGGCCAACACCAGCAACAGGGCTCCCCCGCCTTTCAGCACCAGGAACCCAAAATCCGGCACGGCAGCCCCCACTCGGTCTTCCATAGGACATCTTCCTTTTCAGGCAAGGGTCCGAACCCGCTCCATGGGACTGATGATATCCGTAAGGCGAACCCCAAATTTCTCGTTCACCACCACGACCTCACCCCGGGCCACCAGCTTGCGATTGATGTAAATCTCCAAAGGCTCACCGGCCAGCTTGTTCAGTTCCACAATGGAACCTTGCCCCAGCTGCAGAAGATCATTGACCAGCATACGGCTACGGCCGAGTTCCACGGAAAGCTCCAGCGGGATGTCCAGAATAAAATCGAGGTCTCTTTCCGCAATATCACTGGCAGGATCGACCACTTCCTCCGATGGCCCCGCCGCCTGCATCTTTTCTTCTTCCGAATGCTTATACTCATTGGCCATGATGCCTCCATCCTGTGGTTACAGCAAAAAGATATGGTTTCCGTAGGGGAACCGGCTACAGAAGCTTCAGCTTATCCGTAATACGAAAAGCCTGAAAACCTCGCTGTACACCGGCAAATCCCTTCATTTTGGCAATTCCTTCAATATAGGCCGTAAGGGGCTGTTCCGCATCCTGATCCAGAGGAATGACATCCCCCGGCTGCATGGTAATCAACTGTTCCCCTGTGATCTCTGTCCGTCCCAGCTCCACGGAAAGCATGACGTCGGATTCCACAATAATCTCCTTAAGCCGCCTCTGCCATGTATAATCCACATCTTCCACCTCCGCCTGAAAACCGGAAGACAGTTTATGCCGCAGGGGTTCAATCATGGAATAAGGCTGACAAAGCACCAATTTACCAGCCGACTGTTCCAGCTCCACTTCAAAACGGGTGACAATCACCAGGTCTGTGGGAAGAACAATGGTGGCAAACTGCGGGTTTACCTCGCTGCGCACAAGGGTGGTCTGTATGGGTTCCACAGGAGCCCAGGAATTTTTCAGGTCTTCCAGACAGGAAAGTACCACCTTGCGAATCATTACCTCTTCGATGGTGGTGAATTCCCTCCCCTCCACTTTAGCCTTTCCCGTTCCCTTTCCACCAAAAAAAGTGTCAATGAGGTTGAAAACCAGCTGGCTTTCCAGAACCAGCAGGGCATGACCGCGCAAAGGATCCATACGAAAAACATGAAGACTTGTGGGAACGGGGAGGGAACGGCCGAATTCAGAAAACTTCAGTGTGTCCAGAGATTCGGAACTGATATCCACGTTGGTGTGCAGGAGCATGGAAAGACTGGAACGGACCTCACGGGCAAATCGTTCATTAATCACCTCAAAGGTGGGCATACGCCCACGGATTACCTTATCCTGACTGGAAAAATCGTAATGTCCGATACCTTCCGCATCGGATCCCGCATCCTGCTCCGACTCTACTTTTCCGGAACTCAGGCCATCCAGCAGGCTGTCAACTTCTTCCTGGGTCAGGATTTCGCTCATGTGCCACCCTTTTTCATCCTATTCCGTTCAGAACCCGGTTTCTGATCTTCTTCATTTTACGCATAGAAGGATTCAACCATTACTGCCGGGAAACAACACCCCTTCCCCCGGGCAGGCGGAACCGATCTCTCATGTGGGCCACAGAATGGTAAAGTCTGTAATATAAAGCCCCTGAACCCGAACACCCGACGCCTTTTCCACCAGATCCGTAAGTTCATACTTCAGCTTCAGTTTTCCCGACACACGTTCCCAGTTTTCCGCACGGCCAGCCTCCAGATGGTTGCGAATGGCCACAAGAATCTTTTCCCGATGACGCAGCAGGGCAGGTAGTCCCTCCGGACCTTCTCCCGCCAGAATGGCAATGCCCAGCCGGAGAGGAAGGCGGACGCCCTCTTCTACAGACACCCTGATTTCCATCACAGGAATCTGCCAGAGACCCGGAATCAGTGGCTGGCCCGGAGCAGCACTCTGCATGGCGGCTTCCGGCTCCATGGGAACTGGAGCCTCGGGGCCCCCGGACAGAAGAAAAGCAAACATCGTGCCCGTTACCACCATCACCCCTCCAAGCATGACCAGCCAGATCCACAAAGCCAGAGGTCCTTTTTTCTGACGCCAGTCTACCCGTTGCCACAGCTTTATGTTACCGGACATCCCCATCCTCCAGAATCAGAAAACTTACACGCCGGTTCCAGGCACGCTCACGGCTGCCCGCCTCCGGAAACAGATGGACGTCAACACTCTCCGCTGCAATCCCCAATCGGTCTGCGTCCATGCCCGCCAACGCCACGAGATAGTTCCTTACGGCTCCGGCCCGCTGCAGGGCCAGCTTTCTGCCAGAATCTTCCATCATACCGGAATCCGGAAATCCCTGCACCATAACAGGCACATGGAGCGGGGCAAGCACATCGGAAACCGCCTGCAGCAGGAGTGCCGCCTCCGGCCGAAGACGAAACAAACCGACCTCAAACAGGCCATCGGATTCAAGACGCAAGCGCAGGTGCTCCTGAGAGGTATCCACATGCAATTTTTCCGCCACTCCAGCAGGAAGCCGGGCAAGCTCGCGCCGGAGCCGCAGGCTCAGAGCTCCGGCCAGCCGGTCTCCTTCCGGTGCTTCATAGGACCTCTCCTGCACAAAAAAAGAAAACCCTTCTTGCAGGCGTTCGGCCTCCAGGGCTTTCATGGCATACAGCATGACAAAAAAAGTCAGGAGCAGAAGCAGCATATCTGCAAAGGTCTGCATCCATGCCGTTTCCGGTTTTTTACCGGTTTTCTTTTTCAAGGGAATTATCATGGACTCTCCGAAAAAATCCGGAAAATAAAATCCCGGAAACGGTAACTGCCCGTGACAGAACCACTGCTTCCGGGAAACACCAGCACCACCCGGCCATTCTCCCCGTCCCTGCCCTGACCATAGGCATATTCCGGCACAAGATCACCCATACCCCACACAAGCATATCCCGACCCAGTGCCTCCGCCACGGTAAAACCCCGGAGCCCGGAAAACACAAGGGCCTGATCCGGATCAACCCGTGGACTTTGGACCACATGGACCATCACCCGCCCTCTTTCCGGTCCTTCGGGCAGATAGGTACCCATCCGGGCAAGGAGCCCGGAACCTTCCGGGGAAAGATCCATGGACCCTTCCCCGACAAACAATGCATCCATCGGAAGACGAATCCAGAGTCGGCCCGATGCATCCACGGTCAAGCGACCTTCCGGACCCAGACGGGACACAAGATCTGTCAATTCCATGACGCCAACATCGTCAAAACGATGCCGCCATACATCCGGACTGCGGGCTCCCATACCGGTAACCCCACCCAATCCTGCCTGAACCGAATGCCGGACCCTGTCCCTGCGGGATTCATCAGGCTCCGAAAGAACATTCAGAAAAGCAAAAAAAGCCAGAAGGATGAGAAACAGGGCAATCCAGAGAGACATATTCATGGATGAAGCCCGTCCGCCCTTCATACCCTTTTCTCCCTTGGTGAAAAAGCCGAACGGTGGGCCCGCATCCGCCATTCCAGAACCCTGGGATGCTCCCCTCTGGCAAGGGAAATCAGACCTTCCATGAGCATCTGTTTCTCACGGGCCTCTTCCCGGGCCAGCGCCCGGAGCTTACCCGCCAGAGGCAGAAATACCAGGTTGGCCAGAAGGGCTCCATAGAAGGTGGTCAGAAGGGCCACGGCCATACCCGGTCCGATGGCATCGGGATCCGTAAGGTTCTGCAACATCTGGATCAGACCGATGAGGGTGCCCACCATTCCCAGAGCCGGAGCATAGGAACCCATGGTGGCAAAAATTTCCGCACCCGCCTCATGACGCTCCGCACAGGCATCCAGATCTGTCGTCAGAATCTCCCGGACAACCGAAGGATCCAGACCATCCACAGAAAGCTGCAGTCCTTTTGCCACAAAAGCATTCTCCATATCCGGAATCCGCATCTCCAGACTCAGAACACCTTCCCTTCTGGCCTGAGTGGCCAGTGCCATCATTTCTTCTATGGCCGATTCGCCGGAGGGAGGGGGAGAGAAAAACACCCGCACCACCCTCTGAAAAACAGGCAGAAGATCCCTTGCCGGATAATGGATCAGGGTAGCTCCCATGGTTCCGCCCACCACAATGAGAAAGGCCGGAAAATTGATAAACAGAAGAAGGCCGCCGCCCATGAAAACCGCCAGCCCCACAAGACCGAATGCCGAAAGAATACCCAAAAGGGTCGCAATGTCCATACACATCCCTGTGCCAGAGGCGTACAATCGGAAGACAGGGTCAGGCCTGCCATGCCCCCATAGAGCAACAACCCATGGGGAGTCCCTTTTCAACCATCCTGATTCTATAGCATTAGCGCCCCTTTAAAAGCAAACCGGACCCAACCCGAAGGGAAGGATCCGGAAAAAATATCCGACAAAAACAATACCAGCTCTCGTATCAGGGTGACCGGGCGGACCCTGTGGCCCGCCCGGTCATGAGTCCTTAACGCTTCATCTGGATAACGGTTTCCAGCATGGCATCCACCGTTGTCACGGTCTTGGAGTTGGCCTGAAAACCCCTCTGAGTGGTAATCATTCTTACAAACTCATCACCGATATCCACATTGCTCATTTCAAGGGAGTTGGGAGACAGTTTTCCAAGGCCGTTGGAACCCGGCCGACCCGTAATGGCGGAACCGCTGTCACGGGTTTCTCTGTATAAATTACCACCTTCCTTGTACAGCCCCTGATTGTTCAGAAACTTGGCCAGCCCCACACGGTAGAGGGGGATCAGCTGACCATTGGAGTACATACCCGTCATCACCCCGTCTGCGGAAACATTCACCCCTTCCAGATCTCCGGCCCCGTACCCGTCTGCCGTCTGATAAATGGTGGAAGAAGTCCGGGCATACTGTGTTGTGGTGAGGGAAGAGTTAATGAAGTTCAGCCCGTCAAAAGAGGTACCGATATTAAACGCAATTTTTTGTTCTGTAGTCCGGTAGGTTCCGTCCGTGGCCATGCGGCCCGCACTGCCAAGGAAGTCGGCAGTAAATTCATAGTAGCCCGCATTGTTGATATCCCTTGTACCCAACTGCCGCCAGGAAGTACCTCCCTGAATGTCAAAGGAAATGACACTGTTTTCCACATTGGCCCCGTGCCGCATGGGCTCTGTGAAGGTAAAAACAATGTCTTCCCTGTCATTGTCTCCGCCGGAACCGTCAAGGTCTATGTAGACCCTGTCCTTATCGCCCCGGATCACCGCATTGGGATAGCCCTCCGGTGTGGTTCGGGGGTCGAGTGAGAACGTAAAGGTCTCCCCGGCCCCAGCTGCCGCCGGTGCACCGCCTGCATCCTCAAAACTCCAGACCACATCCGGGTTGTTGTTGCCATCAAAGCTGATGGCCAATCTGCCGGGATCCAACGGCGTATCATTCAGAATCCTTGCATTGGGGTATTCTCTGGGAGGACTGGCCGTTATGGAAAAAACAATGTCATTACCACCAAAATCAGCCGGATCCTCCGGAGTGAAGCTGATATCCGCCGTGCCGTTTCCGTCCAGATCAATCTGTACCCTGTCGCCATCCCTCCGTATCTGTGCAGCGGGATAATCCGCCAAGGCTGCAACACCAGCGAATGGAAGTACTTGCCACCCCGTTGTCAATGCAGCATCATTATAGGCAGCCTCAGGAACGGTTATCACCGCCGCTCTGTTCAGAACCATGGCATTATGAACCGTAAGCTCCCCTGCCGTACTGGCCGCGCCAACACTGGCCGTACCGCTGGAGCTTCTCCAGACCCAGCCTTCAACAGCATCCCACTCCACCTGCATGCCTGCCGCATACTGATTCAGCACCGCAGGATTCAGCACGGTCTCACTGGCACCGTCAACAGCAGCCATACCGCCATAGTTCTGGCCGGTCACGTTTTGTTCGCTGGGGTTACTCATGTACCACTCGCCCCGTCCGTCCACACCGCCTCTGGGATTCCAGACCAGATTCATCCCCTCCATGTCCCTTGTCATGACACCGGGATCATTAATGGTGAGGGTGGTATTGTCGTTGCCCGTATCACCCCGGTAGGTAAGCCCCGTAACATTCTGCACATGGGCGTCTCTGGGCTTATTAATGTCAAATTTCAGGGAATCCGTGGCCACGGCATTGGAAGCAAGGCGGATTACCATATCCGGTTCCGGAGCCGTATCCGCAGGGTTCCGGTTCAGAACAATCTCGATGCGCCGGGCATCAGAATAAATAATTTCCGCATTGGGATAGGCAGCCGGAAGGTTCTGAAACTGCCAGCGGTCACCGTCATATTCCACATGAAAATCAAATCCATCAAAATCCATGGGTTCCGTTGAATTGAGCACAAAGGTGAGATCATCGTAGCGGTTCACCCCTTCGGTACGCACATTGCCGATACGGCCCGTATATTCCTCCATGGTCATGTCGGCTATGGACCCGTCGGACTCATTGAAAAGGATGGTACCTCTGGCCAGAATCCCCTGTCCCGGCGTGCCCTGTACTCCCAGCCGCTTGTCTTCACCGGGGTTCATGGTGATGATGTATTCCCATTCCGAACCGGACTTTTTGTCATAGTAGATTGTAATATCATGGGTGCTGCCCAAGGCATCATAGGCTTTGACCACGGTCTGGTACTCATAACTGTTCGGGGGGAGAGGCGGCTGCTTCGTTGCATCCCAGGCATTGGACAGTACGGTAGACTGGCTGACGGCATCCGCATCCAGGTTGGTAATGGCCGTAATTTCTGACGTCTGTTTCGGCGGAGACGTGAAAGACTGCATGATGATATTGGTCATGGCTCCCATATCATCACCCGTATCCGGATCCAGCTTCCAGCCCTGAACAATCATGCCCTCCGGAGTTACGAGCTTGCCGTCTTTATCAAAGTTAAAGTTCCCCGCCCGGGTATAATATTCCTGATTACTGGCAGGGTGACGCACCACAAAAAAGCCGTTCCCGCCGATGGAAAGGTCCGTGGTATTCCCCGTTGATTCAAAGGAACCCTGATTGTGCAAATTATCCACGCTGCCCAGGGCCATGCCCCGGCCCACCTGGGCGGATCCGGACTGAGTCCCCACGGTCTGGTTCAGAACATCGGCAAAGGTATAACGGCTTCCCTTGAAACCCACAGTGTTGACGTTGGAAATATTATCACCAATTACCTGCATGGCATTACCCATGTTGGTCAGACCACTGGTTCCGGTATAGAGAGAACTGGTGAGGGACATACGGCACCTCCGGATCAAAAAAACGTTAAAGAATCAGAAACCACTCAAAATCTTGCACCATTGCCTAGGATACGCTGCGCACAGCTCCGGAAGCCACCAGATGACCATCCATATTGAGGTAAGGGATACCATTTCTGTAAACCAGACCGGTGACATCTCCCGTAACCCGGGTATCCGCCACAGCCCCCTTGGTCAGCACCCGGTAGGAGTAGACACCGGGATCAACGGTGGTGCCATAGGTGTTCTTACCGTCCCAGGATATCTCATGAAACTCACCGCCCTTCCGGGTACCCTCGTACATGGACTTCACAAGGTTTCCATGGCTGTCATAAATTTCAATCAGCACCTCATCCTCCCGGTCCAGAGTATACCCCGGCACTGTCCCAAGAATCTTACCGTCAAAATCAATACCGGCCGTTTCCGCCGTCACTTCCCTGCCAATATATTCCATGGGGCTGATTACCGGACCGGCTGCTTCTTTCTCCCACACCTTGAGAAGACTGGCCGGATCCACAAAGGTTCCCCGCACCTGCAGGTACGCCTTACCATTGGCATAGAGGATACCTTCCACCGTTCCTTCCACGGTGGTCTGCACCCGGCTGATGCCCCCCGGTCCCACGGCAATGACATCATACCGGTAAGAGCCATCCAGTACCTGACGGTCACCGGAATCCCGGGCATCCCATGAAACGGGATAGGAACCGGCTTCCTGCTGACCCATGGGAATGGTACGAACCTGCTCACCTTTTTCGTTATAGATATTGATGGTAACAGAAGCGGTTTCTTCCAGAGTATAAAAGCCCCCTACGGCCTTACCCTGAGACACCTCAATGGAATCCACCTCCGCCAGAATTTCTTTACCCATATAGGCTTCCAGATCCTTGGATGAACCGGCCTGCATCACCTTGAGCATTTCTTCGAGAGTCTTATTGGTATTAAAGGTGGCTTCCAACTGGGAAAACTGGGCCAGCTGCGCAGTAAAATCCGTACCTTCCATGGGGTTCAGGGGGTCCTGATTCTGCAGCTGAGCCACCAGCATGGTAAGAAAGGCCTCCCTTCCCAGAGGATCTTTCTCCTTGTCCTCACGGACCTGATACCCCGATGCCAGATTTGACAGTGCCGTATTACCATTCACTGAAGTTGTCATTGCCCTTTTCCTTTCTTCCTCACACCATCAGGTCCAGACGGGAATCACTTCTTCCCCATACCCGGCCTGTGCGGGACGATGCCGCACTCCCTTCCACCGAAGAAACAGCCCCCTTCTCCCTGCGCTCTTCCGCCTGACGTGCCTGGCGGGACTGCCTCTCCCTTCCCCGTTCCCGGAAAAGGGCCGTATCGAAGTCCGGAGCCACACTTACTTCCATGCGTTCCACCCGAAGCCCCTGTTCCTGCATTTGGCTCTTCAACTCCGCCACCTGGGTCAGGAGCATGTCATGGGCACCTTTTTTCTCCGCAAGGATACGGATATGGACACCCCCTGCAATGGTTTCGATATGCAGGTGCAAACGTCCCAGATGCTCCGGCTTCAGCTGAAAACTCACTTCATTCTGGCCTTCCCGGATGGCGTGGGCCATTTTTTTCCCCACCTGATCCATGACATAGGCAGGCGGAGGAGGCGGCGGGGCCTGAGTTCTCACGGACGAACCTTCACTGCCTCGGCCATGACCCATTCCCATGCCCGATCCCAGACTACTGCGATCCCCATCCTTCTCAACGCTGCGGGAACGGAGCAGGGCTGCCCAACCATCCTCATCTTCGTCACCGGTATCCCGGTCACCGGTCAACTCCAGCCATCTTCCCAGCAGATCATCCAGAGACTGCCGGGAATCTTGATCCGTTTCACTGCCTTCCAGCCCCTGCCATGCCTGCAGGCCAGGATCTCCCACGGGCCTGACAGCAGCTGGTATTTTTTCAAAGGGTGTTGTGCGGAGTTCGGTCACACCTGCGGGATCACGGCCGGGCTGCACCTCCCTCAGAAATCCTGCGGCAACCTCCATGGCCGGCACGCTGAACTCCAGCGTTCTTGAGGTAGCCATACGGCCAAGATCCTGATCTGCCATGGCACTAAGCACCAGACGTTCCAGCATGGCCGCCGTATCATGGGAAAAACCAGCCATCTCCGACTTGCTCATGCTGCCCAGACCCTGCAAAAGACTATCCAGCACCCGGATGGCCTCTTCTCGGCCGCCAGCATCAACAACAAGGGAGCCACGGGTCAAATCATCCCGCAGCATGGCCCATTCACGGCCCAGACCCTCCAGAGAAAATCCCTTCCCTTCTGTTATGGACCGGTCCATCAGGGTGGCAATCCTGTCTTCCGGAATGCCCATGTCCCGCAAAAGGGTATACACAAAAGGAAACAAGCCAAGGGCCAGACCGGCATCCCCGCTGTTTTCAAAGGATTCCATTCCTTCCGCCAGAGAATGAAGCCTCTCAAGGAGTCGTCCGAGGCTCACATCCTGTCCACTGGCATCGTCCAGAAGCATCATCATGGCATCCTGACTGTCCTCATCCAAACCACTTCCCAATATCATCTTCCTTAAAACATTCAGGGCTTCACTGTCTGCGGATACCTCCTGACGACCCATGGAAACAAAGGCCTGCCACTGATTCCGCATTCCTTCGAGCACAGATACCAGAGAGAGCATGGGTTCATCCGCCACCTTCTTTTCCATGGCCCGATCCATGAACGTGGAAAAGCCGGGCTCTGCAGCCGCTTCTGATCTCCCTGCTTTAAAAGAAAGACCCAAATCCTGTGATATCATGGGGGGGGTTGCCAGCATCATGGGGCAATCCTTTCATTCAGGATGATAGAAACACGAAGAAACAGAACAGACTACCCATCCTTTAGCAAGCTGCATGCCACAGGAATCAAGCTGACACACAAAGATAAAGCCTTGGAATAACAAAACAAACAAAACCCGCTTTTCTCAACCCCAGGGAAGAAAGAGCCTGACAGGGAAAAACTTTCCCTACCCCGGAAAAAAAAGCCCTCCGGCTGCCTCGGGTGTAGGCGGCTAAACCGGCAGAACAACCCTCAAGGCATGGCACGGATTATGCTTGTCATCCAGAAAGAGGGTGTCAGGATAAGGCATCCTGAGGTCTGAAAGCCGTACCGCAAAACCTGTGCATATTATTAAGGAGAGGTGTACCATGAAACTGTATCCGTTTTTTTATCCAGACAAATACTCTGCTCCCTTACTCCTTATCCTGTTTTCCATAATCATTTCGGGCTGCGGCATAACCGGCCATCAGGTTGTCAAGCACAGGGAACCCCAAACCTACCGGGAAAATTTCATTCCTGGCCTTGAATCCGGAGAAGCCCGCCATAAAATACGGGTTGCCGTCATCGGTCAGGGGCTGGCTCCGGAAAAGGGCTCACCTCAGCAACGAAGACTGATGGCCGAAAGAGCTTCGGTTCTGGACGGCTACCGCCAGCTTTCCGAGCGTCTCGCCGGTACCATCATGCAGGTATACAGTGAAGCCGGTCACAATACCCTGAACAGAGATCTGATCATCAGTGAAACCAATGCCTACCTCCGTGGAGCGCGTACCTTTGAAAGCAGCTATGAAGACGGCCTCGCCACCACGCGGGTGGAGGTCTTCATCAGCCCCAGAGAACTGAAGTTCTACCATGGCTCCGAACTTTCCCGAATGCTGATGGGCGCTCTGGCCGGTGCCTCCATAGGGGCTGTGGCCGGTGGTGCGGCGGGAGTTCTCACTAACTCATCGGATGCTGTGATTTATCAGACCATGGGTGTGGCTGCCGGAGCCGGTGCAGCAGGCGGTGCCATGCTCTCCACACAGTAGAAAGTCTGCAATGAAAGCTTTTGCCATGATCGCTGCAGGCATAATGACACTGGCAATCGGTGCTCTGGTCTATGTGGCAGACCGGCCTGTGGGTATTTTTTCCCGGCTGGGTGACGGGCTGGATTTCATTCATTTCGGGAGGCTGGGCTACTGGCTTCCCGACGGACTGCATCCTCTGGGCATGGCCCTTATTTCTGCGGGAGTTGCGGGTGGCCGTCCCGCTTCTTTACGTTTCTGGGCCATTTTCTGGGGCATCATCGGACTTTGCATGGAAACGGGGCAGTATTTTGGAAAAAAAACCACCGCCTTCCTTCCTGCGGGCTGGCAGGATCTTCCCTTCGTAAGGGAAACGGCAGCCTATTTCATCCATGGCACCTTCGATCCCATGGATATGGTGGCTGTCCTTCTGGGAAGCCTTACCGCCTGGCTTCTCTCCTTTGCACCATGGCAGAGAATCTCCCCCTATCCGGCCATAAAAAATCCGGCTTTCCTCCGCACAAAGAAAAACCCTTCTCCCCTTCCGGGGCTGTTTGAAACAACCCGACAAAAAAACAACCTGTCAGCGTATTCCCAGCTAAAGTCAAAGCCGCCGTGTGACGATGACAGATAAAATTGACTCAAAACCATCACAACGAGGCCGCCATGAAACAATCCCCCTCTTTTCTTCGATCTATTTGCATGCTTGCGATAATGGCCCTCGGCTTTGCTCTTATTGTAGCGACAGGAGACAGCGACTCTTCCAACCCGACAACACCGCCGGGACCGCAGCCAGCCCTCCCCCCTGACGTAAGCATCATCAACCCGCAAACCGCTTCTCTTTTTCAGGAAACGGACACCATTACCTTTGTTGCTCAGGCCACAGACTCCATAGACGGACCTCTTTCCGGAGTAGCCCTCAAATGGTATTCTTCCCGTGAAGACTACCTGGGCTTCGGCTCCTCCCTGACCAATGTGGAATTCAGAAAAACAGGCACCCATACCATCACGCTGATAGCGGAAAACAGGCAGGGTGTGAAAAATACCGCATCCATTGATATTGCCATCAATCCTTACAACAACACCCCACCCACGGCATCCATTGTGCAACCCGCCGACGGGGAAAGCTTCCAGCTCGGAAGTCTCATTGTTTTCCACGGAGAAGGCAATGACACCGAAGACGGTCCCTTGAGCGGTGCCCAGCTCGTGTGGACTTCCAGCAAAGACAAACAGATCGGTACGGGTCCAAGCTTTACAAGCACCAGCCTGTCTTCGGGAACCCACACCATCACCCTGGTAGCCAAAGACAGCCAAGACATTCCCAGCAGGCCAGCTTACGTGACCATTCACATCAACAACACCCCACCCGTAGCCGAAATACAAAGCCCTGCGGATGGCAGTACTTTCAGCGTTCAACACAGCATTCTTTTTAGGGGCAGGGCATTGGATGCGGAAGAAGGATACCTCCAGTCAGATCAGCTCCAGTGGTATTCCACCATAGATGGCAACCTCGGAACGGGCCAAACCTTTCACAAAAACAACCTGAGCCCCGGCATCCATACCATCTCACTGGTAGCAACGGATAAAGACGGAGCCACAGATATGGATGAAATCCAGCTTACCATAACCCCTTAGGAGAACGGCCATGGCCCGGTTTTACCGTACTTTTTTTCTGGCCATAACGCTTTTACTTTCTTTGACTCCCGCCCAGACCATGGCAGCCGACCCTGTCGTTACCATCTCAACTCCAGCTGATGGAAGCCAGATAATTGCGGGCAGCTATGTTTCTTTTCTGGGAAGCGCCGTCATCGCACCGGGCCAGACCATTACAGAGTACCAGTGGGCCTCCTCCAGAGACGGTGTTCTTTCTTCCCTGCAGACCTTCGGCACCCAGAACCTCTCTCCGGGGCTCCACACCATCACCCTGCTGATCCGCGATGATGCCGGAAAAATAGGAACCCACACCATCACCCTCACAATCATCAACACAGCACCTCAGGCCCATATCACCCAACCCGATGACGGTGCCTTCTTTTTTGTTCGGCAGCACATCCGTTTTGAAGGATATGGTGACGATGCGGAAGATGGCCGGATAACCAACGATGACCTCCGCTGGGTTTCGGACAGAAATGGATTTCTCGGCACCGGTCCAACCCTGGATATCGGCAACCTTACCGCAGGACATCACACCATCTCCCTTACCGCCATGGACAGTCACGGCATGATCAGTCCAGCAGCAAGGATTCAGATAGAAGTCCGGAATGAACCTCCTGTGGCTGTCATTCATGCCCCGGCCGATGGGAGCTCCTTCAACCTTGGGGAAGCCATCACCTTAAGCGGCTCTGCCCATGACCCTGAAGACGGACCACTTACGGGCAGTGATCTCAGCTGGTCATCCAGCAAGGACGGAACCATAGGAACCGGTGAAGAACTCAGGAATGTGACCCTGTCTTCCGGGGAACACCACATTACGCTGACAGCCCGGGATAAGGATGGAAAAACAGGAAACGACACCATTACCATCATTGCAGGGAATCATCCGCCCGTGGCCGAAATACTGAGCCCCGGGGACGGGCAGCACTTCATGGCCGGAGAGACCATTGAGTTTCGGGGGCAGGGAACGGACAGAGAGGATGGGCTCCTTCCGGACATCCAGATGGTGTGGACCTCCGGCAGAGACGGTGAAATCGGTACAGGGCGCAGCTTCGAAACAAACACCCTCAGCGATGGTCGCCATGACATCCGCCTTACGGTAAAAGATAAAGATGGCGGCAGTCATACGGCGCAGATTTCCATCACCTGCGGCAATACCCCTCCCTCCATACCCGTTATTTACCGCCCCTTACCGGATGCGGTTTTTGAAAAGGGAGAAACGGTAGTCTTCTACGGCACAGCGCAAGACACAGAGGATGGCAATCTTTCGGGCAGCTCCCTTACATGGCAAAGTAACAATGGGGGACAGATCACAAATCTGGGAAGCGGCAACTCCTTTTCCACTAACTCCCTTGCCAGCGGCGATCACAGCATCAGCCTGAAAGCCACCGACAGCGGTGGAGCCAGCAGCACACAGACCGTCAACGTAACCGTTAAAGAAATGAAAGCGGATATTCCGCGTCCCCAGCTGCGCCAGGGCCTGATGCAGCCCGTTAGCATTCAGGGAGGCACAGGGCCATACAGAATAGCCATTCGGCACCCCCAGCTTCTATCCTGTCAGGTCTCCCGGGAAACGGCCAACAGCCTATCCCTCAACCTCACCGGCCTGTCTTCCGGCAGCACCACGCTGACCATAACCGACAGCATCCGGAATACTGTTACCCTGCAAGTCCTTATCATCTCCCAAACAAGCCCCCAGCCGGTGGCAAAGGCCCGCATATGGCCTGCCAGCGGTTATTCCGGAGAAAAATTTCAGCTTTCAGCTGAAGGTTCCACAGGTTCTGATGCGGCCATACAAGAATATATTTGGACCCAAACCCAGGGGCCACCTGTCTTTCTTCTTCCGGGAACGGGCATGACAACCCGTTTTATGGCTCCCCCTGTATCCATGAACACAACTCTGGGCTTCCAGATCCTTGTTCGTGATGCTAACGGACTGGAGGCAACCCATAAAATCCACGTGACCATCAGCCCGTCCAGTGTCAGCATGCCCGGCATTCCCGATAATACCATCCCGATCCGCTCCATTCCCGGACCTCCGGTGGCCATCATGCAGACACCCGGCCTCACGGATTTCAGCGTCCATGACCCGGACGACATACGGGATATGAACAACCGCCCCCCAAACCTGCCCTACGGTCTTTTCCGCATGGCCATGGAAGCAGGGCATGGGGAAACAGCCAAGTTCATCCTTTACCTTCCAGAGCCAGCACCACGGGGAAGTTCATGGATGAAATACCATCCTGTAAGAGGCTGGGTGGATTTTGACCGCCACCTGATTTCAGCCGGGCAGGGAGACGGGGCCGTTTTCAACCATGCCAGAGATCAGGTATTTATCTATATTACAGATAACGGACCATGGGATACAAACCCCGCCCCCGGCATTGTAGAAGATCCTTCCGGGCTTGCCCTTCCCGTAACAGCCCCCCCCTCTTCCGGTGACACGGCAGGCTCCGGGGGTGGCGGCGGGTGCTTTATGAGCTCCATTTTCTTCCCTGAATGAGAGACCACAACCCGTAAGCGGCAGACTTCCGTCTGCAAAGATTCATACCATGATCGTACAATACCAGAACCTGTCATTGCATAAGGTGCAGCGACAGGTTTGATTGCCACCTTTTATTCTTTGCATGATTGGGAATCCGGCTGACCATAACAGCCCAAAAGTCAGGATCGGATCAGCTACCATCATTCAACGTTTCCCTCATCGGCAAGGCTCTTACCAGCCTCCTCCCCTACTCCTTTACCCGCACGTCCCTTTCCGCCATTTTCTGACTGATCACCGCCGCCTTGCCCGGATCCATGCGGCCAAGAATATTGGCCGCCGCCGCCGGTCTCATGGCCCGAAAAATATCCCGTGCCACCCCGGGATCCATGGCATCAAAAACAGGGCCTGCCTGATTGGGCCGCATACCCGAATAAAAACGGGCCAGCTGTTCAATTTTTGCCGCCTCTTCGGCCTCCACCCGGCGCTCCGCCTCACTGCGCTTCCGGCTGAGACGCTCAAGCCCTTCTTCCACCTGCCGGTTCAGCTCCTGCAGGCGCTCAATTTCTTCTTCCACTTCCCTGCGCAACTGGTTCAGTCGCCTGCGCTCTTCATCCAGAGCTTCGGCTTCTTTCCGGATGGCTTCCCGCCGCGCAGCCATGCCTTCCAGCTCCACAACAATGGCTTCCCTCTCCTCTGCCCGAACGAAACCACCGTCCGGAACAACCAGCAGCAGGCATGCCCACATTCCCAAAGGGAACCACCAGCCCATTCGCATGCTCATGACCTGTCCTCCCTCACCTTCCGGATGGAAATCATATCATCGGCCTCTTTCTGCTGCAGGAGATCCATTTCCTGCCTGTATTCTTCGCTTCGCCGCTCCTTCAGATTTTCCAGAGCTTTTTCCGCCATGCGCGCCTTATCCAGCGCCTTCTGTTTTTCCCGAATCCGATAAAGAATCCTTTTTTTCCTGTCCTCCAGCTTCTCCATGCGTATGACCATATCCGCCAGATATTCGGTATGGATGCGGAAACGTTCACCGGAAATCCCTTCCATGGTTTCCCTTTCCAAGGCAAGCCCTCCGGCCTCCTGATCTTCCTTCAGGGCCTGCATGGAAGCTTCACACTCCTCCAGAAGTCGCTGCACGGCCAAAAGAGACTGCAAAGCCTCCTGCACCTGAAAATGCCGGTACCGGAGAAGGGCTTCCATACGAAAAACAAAACGCTTCATGGGTCTCTGTCTCCGACAAGAATACCGGCCAGCGTGGAAAAGCCTTCTTCTGAAGTGACCCTGACATCCACTCGCTGACGCAGGAAAGCCTGAATTTTCGGAGCCATTTTTTTGGCCATATCAATCTGGGGATTGGACCCGTCCACATAGGCACCGATCTGTATCATATCTTCCGCTTCCCTGTAGCTGGCCAAAAGACGGATGGCCTGCTCCCGCAGAGCAAGATTTTCCGGACGGGTCACATCCCTGGCCACACGGCTCACGCTGCCGAGCACATCGATGGCCGGATAATGACCACGACTGGCAATCTGACGGGAAAGCACAATATGACCATCCACAATGGAACGCACCGTATCGCCTACAGGATCATTCATATCATCCCCCTCCACCAGAACCGTATAAATACCTGTAATACTGCCCTTGCCCTTCACCGTTCCGGCCCTTTCCAGCAGAATGGGCACCTGAACAAAGAAGGAAGGAGTATAGCCACGGGTCGTAGGCGGTTCTCCCGCAGCCAGCCCCACATCCCGGCTGGACATGGCATAGCGGGTCAGGGAGTCCAGCAAAAGAAGAACTTCTTTGCCCTGATCCCGGAAATACTCGGCCATGGTGGTGGCAAGGTAGGCTCCCCGCATGCGCACCAGAGGTGGCACATCCGAAGTAGCTGCAATAACAACGGATTTCTTCCTGCCCTCCTCTCCGAGAATATCTTCAACAAAATCCTTTACTTCCCGTCCCCGCTCTCCGATAAGCCCAATCACCACCACGTCGGCGGCTGTATGGCGCGTCATCATACCCATCAGCACACTTTTCCCCACACCGGAACCGGCCATGATGGCCACACGCTGCCCTCTGCCCAGGGGTATCATGGTGTTAATGGCACAGACCCCCACATCCATGGGCTCTTTCACAGGATCACGGTCCAGAGGATTGATGGGCTTTCCATAAAGCGGGTAGGCCACTTCCGCTGCTATGGGTCCAAGGCCGTCCAGCGGCTCTCCCATGCCATCAATCACCCGGCCCAGATAGGCTTCACCCACCGGTGCAAGGGGTCTTGCTGCTTCCACCATGACCCGGCTGCCCGGACGGATTCCACGGGTGCTTCCATAGGGCATGAGCAGAGTGTGATCCTGACGGAAACCCACCACTTCCGCCAGCATATCGCTGCCATCATCCAGCAGAATACGACAGAAACTGCCAATACCCTGCCCAATACCTTCAGCTTCGGCAATCAGCCCCACCACCTGTACCACACGACCTTCCAGCCGGGTCAGCAGCGTTTCCCGCACAATACGATGGAAACGGGAAAAATCCATATGCAGGTTCAGGCCATCTTCCACATCAGCCTCCCCGGCTATCCGCTGCCATAATGAGAGTTTCCTTCAGCACGGCCATACGCTGCTTCAGATCTTCCCGTATGCTTCCGGATGCGGCGCTTACCCGGCACCCCCCACGGGAAATCCCCGGATCAGCGGCAATATCCAGCTGCCTCAACTCGGGAACCGCCTCAAACAATCGTTCCCTTGCCATTTCCACCAGCTGGAAATCCTCAGGGTTGACTGCCACGCTTACTTTCAAAGGATCGGGAAGACGATGCAGGGCAGAAATAACAGCCCTTTCCACCACAGCCCCATCCACAGGCAGGGTACCGAACACAAGGGTTTCCGCAATCTCCACGGCAAGACTCACCACTTCCTTTTCGTAACGGCCCAGAATATCAGGCCACTGATTCCGCATGGAAAAGACAAGTTCGCCCAGCTCCCGCGCCCGGCTTTCCAGCTCTGCCAGCCCCGCCTCCCTGCCCTCTCCATACCCCTTGTCGTACCCTTCCGCAGCACCCTGAGCCAGCCCCTCTTCCCGACCGGCGGCCAGCCCTTCACTATGCCCTGCCGCATATCCTTCCTTCTGCCCATCGGCCCTGCCCCGGGCCAAGCCGTCTGCATACCCTTTTTGCTCCGCTTCTTTCTTCAGGGTCGCCCGTTTCTCTGAGGAAAAATCCTCGCCCGATTGTTCCCCGGAAGGAGATTCCTGAAAAGACACCGTACCCTCTTCGGGAACGGCCCCCTTCCCCTCCTCAGAAGGTGGCTGAAAAGAAGGACGGAAGCCGGCGGAAGCACCACCACCCTTTCCGGAAGAAACGGGGCCCGTCGCACCTTTTTCCGGAAAAGAAGCCGCATAACCGGCAGAGGAAGGTCCTCTGGGAGCAAAGGCCCGAAACCCTTCCGTTCCGGGTTTTGCATTTTTATGCAGTGCTGTAAAAGGATCCTCCTCGCCCGAATCCTTTTCAGGGGGCCGGACAAGGGGAACCTCTTCCCGCACAAACCGGCGCAATCGCCCCACATCCATCTGTTCCCAGCCTTCTTCGCCGTTTTGTTCCTTATCAGACAAGGATATCGTCCTTTCCTTTGCCTCCCAGAGCAATCACGCCCTGTTCTTCCAGCTCCTTGGCTGCCCGTACGATGCTCATCTGTGCCTCTTCCACATCGGAAAGCTTGACAGGCCCCATGACATCCAAATCTTCCAGCAGCATTTCCGCCGCACGGGCAGAGAGATTCCCCAGAATTTTCTGACGCATATCTTCGCTGGTTGCCTTGAGCGCCAGAGTGAGCTGAGCACCCTCCACCTTCTTGAGAATCTCCCGCATGGCTCTGTCGTCCACGCGCACCAGATCCTCGAAAACAAACATAAGCTCCCGGATTTCGGTGGCCATATCCATATTCTCGCCTTCGATAAGCTCCATGACCACTTCTTCCGTGCTTTTATCCACACCATTGAGGATATCCACCAGCACCTGCAGGCCACCGGTTTTACCAAGGCTGGCCCCCACCAGCTCCAGATCCTTACGCAGAGCGGAATCCACATCCCGCACCACCTCTTCGGGGACCTGACCGAGAAGGGCAATCCGATAAGCAATATCCCCTTTCTTCTCATGGGGAATCACCATCATGATCTCCGAGGCCACTTCCGGAGGCAGATGGGCCAGAATCATAGCTATGGTCTGGGGATGCTCCCCTTCCACATAGGAAGCCAGCGTATCAATGTTGATACGGCGGCTCCAGTCAAAGGGAATCTCCCGACGGGCATCTTCAATCTCCTTGATAATGGCCGTAGCCGCCTCTTTCCCCAAGGCTTTTTCAAGGGTTTTTCTGAAAAAATCATCCCCTTCCACAAAAATACTGATCTCTCCCTCAAAGGCTTCCACAAACAGGGAAAGTACTTCTTCCATCTCCTCGGGCTCCACTTTGTCAATGCTGCCCATGGCCGTGGCAGCAATGCGGATTTCATCTGGCTTCATACGGCGAAACATTTCCGAGGCATATTCTTCCCCCATGAGCAGGAGAAAAATGGCCGCCCTTCGTGCTCCCTTTGTAATCTCCATACTTTTTTTCTTGCTATCAGCCACAGCCCGGTCCCCTTTCCCGTTTCACCCTGTCCGTCTATTCGTCCCGCAGCCAGCCCTTAAGAATATTGGCCGACCGGTCAAAGTCTGTCTGTGCCAGCTTCACAGCCTGCTCCTCCAGCGGCAGCTCCTCTTCACCCTCCTCATCCGTAATGTTCACAAGAGTTCCCGGCTCATCTGGCAGGGCGGGAGGTTCGGCTCCTTCCCGAATTTCCTTCACCGTTTTATGAATGGGCCTCAGTACCAAAAGGAAAAGCATAAGCAAAAGAATCAGATTGGCCGCTATGCGACCATAGTCCTTACGCAGACGGGCCAGACCGGTCAGAGGATCTTCATCCATGACAGGCTCTTCATCCGGATTAAAGGCAAAGGACTCCACCACAACCTGATCCCCCCTTGCCTCGGAAAAACCCATGGCGTTTTTCACCACTTCCGTAAACTGAGCCATTTCCTCCGGCGTTCTCTGCACATACCGCCTTGTCATGGTGCCACCTTCATCCCTCTGCCACTCATACCTGCCATCAATTACCGCCGCCACACTCAGGCGACTCAGCACGGCAAAGGGTTTTTCCGTACTTCTTACCCTTTTACTCAACTCATAATTGACCACATCATCCTGCTTGCTGCCCCTTTCCATGGTTTCCAGAGGACCGCCCTCCGTTCCCGGTGGCACCACAGGGTTCACACTGGAAATGGCTCCCAGGGGACCCCTGAGCCTTTCTGTCTCCTCGTTCAGATTTTTACGGCTCCGGACAAAAATGGCCTCCGTTTCATTGGGATCGAAAATTTCTTCACTCACTTCCTCCCGGGAAAAATCCATTTCCGCCGTAACCCGTACAATGGCTCTGTCCTTCCCCACCACACGTTCCAGCAAGGTCTCAATGCGCTGAGACAATTCCCGCTCCCGTATACTCTTATACTGAACCTGATTCCGCACCCGCGTGCTTTCCAGCTCCGCCAGCTTTTCCTCATCACTGCGCCCCCGGTACAGAACCCGCCCCCGGGTATCCACCACAGTGACCAGCTCCGGCGTCATATCCTGAATGGCTGAAGCCACAAGGTGCACCACCGCATCCACCTTGCTCTGGGGCAGATCGGCCCCCTGCTGGAGGCGGAGAAGCACGGAAGCACTGGGAGGTCGGGTTTCCTCTACGAAAACGGAATCCTTGGGCATAACGACCATAACCCTGGCATCCATGACCTCATGAAACTGCCGGATGGTACGCGCCAGTTCACCCTGCAGTGCCCTCTGCAGGTTCAGCTTCTGCACAAACTCCGTTGTACCGAAATCACTCTTGTCAAATACCTCAAAGCCTACACCACCACCCTTGGGAAGTCCTTCTCCTGCCAGAGAAAGCCGTGTCTCATGAATGGCATCCGCTGGCACACGGATACCACTGCCACCACCCTGCAGTTCATAGGGAACCCGCATCCCCTTCAACCTGTCAACTATCTGGGATGCATCCTCTTCGGAAAGATTGGTATAAAGAATACCGAATTCGGTTTTGTTCACCATAAAAAAAAGAGAAGAAAAACCGATAATGGTCAGGGCAACCACAGCACCCAGAATAATTTTCCGGATGAGAGGCATACTGCGCCAGATGGAGAGCATCTGTTCAATGACGGGATTCATGGTGTACACTCCAAAAAAAGAGACAAAAAATCAGAACTGCATGTGCATGATTTCTTTATAAGCTTCCAGTGCCTTGGCCCTTGTCTGCACCAGAAGCCGCATGGAAAGATCCGCCTCCTGCAGAGCCATCATACCTTCATGCAGATCCAGCTCTCCTAACATCACCTTTTCCGCTGCAAAATCAGCCACATTTTGCAAGGTATTCACCTCGCCCACAGCACCATTCAAACGATCGGAAAAACTTCGTCCGGAAAAAGCGGGGTCCGGTGCCGCCTTCGGCTGAGTTCTGTCCGGAACCGGAAGCAGGGAAAAACGGGGATCCAGTGGATTCATGTTGGTTTCCTTTCTTATGGTCAAAGCAGCACCCCACCTTGAGTTTCCCTGAAGAGAAACCATCTTGTCCGGCAAGTTTGTCAGCTTGCTGGCACGACGGCTAATCAAGGAAATTCATCAGCTACTTACCGATTTCCAGAGCCTTCATCATCATGGACTTGGTATTATTCATAACGGTTACGCTGGCCTCATACGCTCTGCGGGCAACCAGCATATCCGCCATTTCCGTAAGGTGATCCACATTGGGCATGGCCACATAGCCCGTCAGCGGATCCGCATCCGGATGACTGGGATTGTACACCAGCCGGAAGTCTTCCTGAGACTGCACAACATGGGTCACCTTGACACCCCGCTGATCGCCTCCCCGCTCCCTTTCCCGCTCAAACATCTCATAGAAACCAAGATCGTCATATTTCTCTCTGGCTTCCGCCTTCTGCAGACCGAGGGGAATTTCCTCCAGTTCACGGCCTTCATACACCACCATCTTCCGGCGGTAAGGCCCGCCCTCCTCGGTCCGGGTGGTATCCACATTGGCCAGGTTCTGGGCAATGACATTCATTTTCTTTCTATGGGCGGACAGGGCTGTTCCACCGATTTTAAACGACTTGATCAGATCTGGCATCAGCTGCCTCCTTCGGCAATGGCATGACGCAGTATGGTCATTTTCCGCATCATCATTTCTGCCGTTGTCCGGTATTTCATATTGTTTTCCACAAGGTTGCTCATCTCTTCATCAATATCCACTGAATCCAGATGGTATGCATCCGCATTGTCATATACCGATGCACGGATGGGATCCGGCGGAGGCCCCGTATCCAGATGCCTTGCATGGGTCAGGGCCATCTCCCTTGGGGGTGGACCTGCCATGGCCTTTTGCAGGGTATCGTTGAAATCCAGATCTCTGGGCTTGTAATGGATGGTATCCACATTGGCAACATTGGCAGAAATCAGGCTGTGACGATAGCTCGACACATCCAGCCCCCTGCCCATCATATTGTAAGTGGCGTCAAACAAACGATGACCGCCCATACTGCACCTCCTGTTTTCCGGTTCAACCCAAAGGTTTCCCCCAAAAATATGCAACAGGCATGCCGTCAACAACAAAAAAATTGTTTCTGAATAAGCCACCCTGAAACCGGGGGCACCTGAAAAAAACAGTCTGCCAAGCAGAAAAGGGGAGGATCCGTTTAAAACTTGTCCGAAAATCTTTATGCGAACAACTCAACACACAATATATTGAGCAACTCCGCGCCAATCACAACCATTTATGCCATGACACTGGCTGCACACAACCATTTTCAGACAAGCTTTTTACGGGGAAAAAGATTCCGCATGAAAGGGAGGGGCCGTCAGACGACTTCCGGCATTTCCGGATCGTTACGGTACTCATTCAGCTTATTGCGCAGGGTGCGCACACTGATACCAAGAAGCTGGGCCGCATGGGTACGGTTTCCATCAAAACGCTTCAGGGTACGAACAATCATATGCCTTTCCACTTCTTTCAGAGGAGCGTCAAGAAAAGCATCGGGGAGGGACAAACCTTCTTCCGAATCAAAAGAGAGAGGATGTTTCTGAGTATCGGCATCCTCAAGTAGAAGATCTTCGGTCCGTATCAGGGTACCATCACAAAGCAGCACGGCTCTTCGGATTACATTTTCCAGCTCTCGTACATTTCCTGTGAACGTGACAGATCGTAAACGCTCCAACGCTTCATCCGTCAAACCTTTGACGGATCTGCCATCTTCCACATTATATTTCTGTATAAAATGGTGCACCAGAAGCGGAATATCCCCCTCTCTGTCACGAAGGGGAGGAATACGAAGGGGAATGGTATTCAGGCGATGGTAGAGATCTTCACGGAATACTCCTTCTTCCATGGCCTCCCGCAGATCCCGGTTGGTGGTGGCCACAATACGCACATCCACCCGCACAGGCCGGGTTCCACCCACCCGATCCACGGCACCCTCCTGAAGAACACGCAAAAGTTTTGCCTGCAGATGGACGGGCATTTCCGTAACTTCATCCAGAAGCAGCGTACCGCCGTGAGCCAGCTCAAACTTGCCCTCCTTCCGGAAACTGGCACCCGTAAAAGCTCCCTTTTCATGACCAAAGAGTTCACTCTCCAGAAGATTTTCCGGTAAGGCCGCACAGTTCACAGCCACAAAGGCAGCCCGGCTCCGGGGACTGTGCTCGTGGATCATCCGCGCAAAAAGCTCTTTACCCGTTCCCGACTCTCCCTGAATGAAAACCGACGCCCGACTGGCTGCCACCCTTACAGTCAGGTCCACCAGACGCTGCATGCCCGAATCCTGACTCACCAGAGTACCGCCAAGGGCTGCCTCCCCGATCGGACCGAGAATTCGGGAAACAATCTTGCCAAAACGCTCCTCTTCCAGAGGCAGCAACAGAAAATCCAGTGCGCCTCCACGAATACAGGCCACCGCCATTTCCACATCCACGCTTGCCGAAATTACCAGCACCGCTGTGCCGGAGGCCATTGCCCGCTCCAGAAAAGACAGAGGATTTTTTCCCTTTTCCCATACCCCCACCACAAGCCTGGGAAGCTGGGCCTGAATCAACTGCAGTGCCTCTGCTTCCGTCTGCCCCGGCCCAACAGTGCAACCGAAGCTTTCCAGCATGCGTGTCAGGACGTCACGAAGCCCTGCATCCGAAGCAAAAATCACGCAATGTCGTGTGCTAGTCATGAAAAAACCCTGGTTTCGTCAATCGGCCTGTCAAGCAAGGGCTCCTTTGGTCAGGAATCCCGAAGCCGGGTTTCAATGCGCATTCCCGCCAGACGCTCCCTGGCCATACTTCCCCAAAGAGGATCCGCATCTTCCACGAGTATCTCATACAGTCTTTCAGCTTCGCCCATGTTACCGGTTTTTTCAAGGGTTTCCGCAAGACGGAAGCGAACAGCATTTCGTTCCCCGGCCGGACGTGCAGCCATAGCCTCCGCCTCACGGTATACTTTCTCTGCTCCTGCAAAATGATTCTGTGCCGATCTGGATTCTCCAAGGGAACGCAGGATTTCAAACCGGAGGTCAGGCGAATCTTCGCTCTCCCTGTTTAAAAATGCAAGGGCCCGTTCCAGAAAATCCGTTTCGGCTACCCGGTCACCTTTTTCTCTTACAATTTTGGAAGCCGCCATCAGAAAGAAAGCCTTCCGCACCCCGTTTGCAGCCAGTCCCGCTGCATCCCTGTAAGCCTGCAGGGCAGCCGTATCATTTCCTTTTTCAAGCTGAATACGGCCCACAGCCCCAAGGGCTTCCGCAGAGGCAAGCGAATCTCGGGGAACTTCTTTCAGAAATATCCGAAACTGTGCCAGTGCCCGTTCGCCATCGCCGGTTTCCATGGAAGCCCAGGCATATTCATACCGGACCTCAGGGGGAATCTTCTCCCCACCCCACAGCTTCTCAGCCCTCTCATAATGCCGCAATGCCTGAGGATAGAGATGCCCTTCCAGAAAAGCCTTCCCCACCTGGGCATGGAGTTCAGGCTTTTCCATTTCATAAAGTGGTCCCTTCTCCCTTTCATAACGCCGAATCACCTCAGGGTACAGTCCCGCCTCCAGATATTCACCAAACAGGGCCTGCAGCCCCCTTCCCATCAGGAGCAGGGCATTTCTTCGCAGCGCACGGGGATCCGCAGCCAGCAGACGCCGGATCAGATCAACGGTTTCGCTGTACTTTCCTGCCTCATAACGGGATTCCGCAAGCCGCATCAGGGCAAGGCGTGCAAGGGGATGATCCGGATAATCCCTGATGACCATCTCGAAAAGAGCATCTTTTTCTTCCCTGTCTTCCAGCATCTCCGCCAGACGGATGGAGCTCACAACAAAACCGTCTGTCCCCGGATACATCTCACGGACCAGCTCATAGAGTTTTTTCGCTTTCTCCTTCTCGTTCAGAGCAGCATAGGATTCGGCAATACGGGTCAGCACCAGTGACGGTTCTGCCATTTCGGGGAAATCATTGTAGGCCCGCACAAGGGCCTCCAATGCCTTTTTATAGTTACCCGTATGGAAATGGCTGTTACCCACCAACAGCAAGAGATCCGCATCGGCAAAAACCCTGTCCGGCGTTTCCCTGATCAGGGTTTCCAGCATAGCCAGGGTATCAAAGTACCGTTTTCTCTCAAAAAGAACCCGCCCCAGCTCCATGCGGGCATCCAGGGCAAAAACCGTATGACCAAAACGCTCAACAAGATCTCTGAGAAGGGGTTCCGCCTCTTCAAGACGATGGATATTCACATACATTCGGCCGAGATAAAGTAGAATCTCCGGTATACCTGGAAAGTCCGGGGATTCTTCCCGAAGCAGTTCAAAATATCCCATTCCTAAAGGATCATTGCCCATTCTGTGATACAGCACCCCCAGCATGGCATAGGCCCATGGCAAAAACTCCGACTCCGGCTCCTTCACCACAAGGGAAACCAGCTCTCTGGCCAAGGCCAGCATCTCCGAGGGTCTCTTCACCCTCTGAAAACGGCACCATGCATCCAGATAGGCATATACATACCCGCAATCTTCCATAAGACCCTGAGCCAGAGTATCCAGCGCCTGTTCGCAATTTCCCTCACGCATACTGCGCACAGCTACCCGCACATGAACCCCGCCTCCGCAGGAAGAGGCCAAAACAGCATCCAGCAGTGTATCAATACCCCCATAGCCTTCCAGATCAAAAATCTCTTCCGTCCGAATACTTCCTGTGGCAGGCTCAACCCTTTTTTCCCTTTCTATCTCCGGACGCCGGGTCACAAGGGCCGTATCGGCTCGTCTTCGCTTTTCCAATGAGCTACGGGGTGTTTTATGAGTCAGGACCACTTCCGGATACAAAAACACCTCAAGAACCCGCACCCCTGACCGCCAACGGGTATCCACTGCCCGTATGACCGCCTTTGTTTCCACAATAAGGGTCGCATTCCCATCGGCAGACCGTTTGTAAACAATGCGTTCAATAAGAGAGAGCCCCGAACCGCTTCGGGCAAGATCCCTGGCCACAGAAGTATCCTGCAGAGCCACCACCAGCTCTTTAGGACCAGTCTGGAACACGCGCCACCGGACTTCACTGTCAAAACGCAGGGCTATGCGGAAGGGATCATCAGCAAGCTCAATACCCTCAAGGACCGGCGCGGCTGCAGCCGGAAAGGCCATGAGGAGAATCATCATTCCTCCCCATACCCGGCACAGTCGTTTCATGAATCTGGTCATCGGGACTCCATCCATGGGCAGCCGCCTCATTGTGTTCCACACCTTCCGCCGGTCCACGCAACGCTCACCCATACCTGCGGGCTCCGGCAAAATCCCGGAACAGCAGCCTGCTGTCAGGGATATTCTCTCCGGCCTTCGGCATTAATCCGCAAACACCGTGTTCTCTTAGCAGAAAAATCAGGTCCGCAAAAACGCCACGTTCTTCACAAATGCAAGGTCAATGCCACAGAACACACTGCTTCCAATTTCATTCAAAAAAACAGACCCGCAACGGATGGAGCCTGTCAGCAAAACTTTTTGGCTCCGCCAGCCCATCGGTTCAGGACAAAAAAGCCGGCGGTTTCCCCGCCGGCTCCGTGTCAGAATTCCAACACTCCTGCCAAAATAAACCAACGGGCTGATCACCCCATCGGCAGACAGTATCCAAAACGTTTGCTTATAAACCACCGGGGTTTTCATTCAGGCTCTCCGGCCTGCCCCACCGTACCATCGGCCCTAAAACAGATCCAGATCCGGTGACAGGGGTTCTTCCCGGACTATTTTCAGCTTTTTGATTTTTTCCACCAGTGTCGTACGATTCATTTTCAGCAGGGCAGCGGCTTTGGCCTTCACCCAGTCACAACGGTTCAACGCTTCAATGATGAGCGTTTTCTGATAAAGATCAACAGCCTCCGTAAAGCCCATTCCATTATGAAGCGGATTGAGAGCCAGCACACGCTCCGGCGTGCGGATGCCCCGTACCGACTCCGGCAGCTCATCCTCTCCGATAAGGGAATCCTCACTCATGACAGCCATCCGCTCCATCATATTTTCCAGCTCGCGGATATTACCGGGCCACTCATAAGCCAACAGCAGATCCTGTGCGGCATCAGTAAAACGCTTCGTACCCTCCTCAAAACGGGCCGCCAGGCGTTCGAGGAAATAACGGCTTAAAAGAGGAATATCCTCCTTACGTTCCCGCAGGGGTGGCACCTTGATGGGAATAACGTTAAGACGGTAGTAAAGATCTTCACGGAAAGCACCCGTTCCAATGGCCGTAACAAGATCCCTGTGAGTGGCTGACAGCACCCGTATATTGACACGAACGGACTGACCGCCTCCCACACGCTCAAAGGTCTGCTCCTGAATGGCCCGAAGCAGCTTCACCTGAAGACCGGGACTCATATCACCGATCTCATCAAGAAAAATAGTGCCGCCATCAGCCATTTCAAAGCGTCCCATGCGGCTCCGGTGAGCCCCTGTAAACGCCCCTTTCTCGTGGCCGAAAAGCTCTGACTCCAGTAACTCACCGGGAATGGCACCACAATTAATAATGACCATAGGCCCGTTGCGGCGCGGGCTGAGTGCATGGATGGCCCGCGCAATCAGCTCTTTACCCGTTCCGGATTCTCCGGTAATCAACACAGAGCTGTCCGTTGCCGCCACCTTTCGGATAGTCTGGAAAACTTTCTGCATACGGGTACTCTGCCCAACCAGCCCCATGAAGGCCGGGAAATCCTCTCCTGTCCCCGTATCTTTTGATATCAATTCGTTCTGTATCACTTCCAGACCCATCGAATATCCGTTCCACTTTTAAATTCCTGTTGCCAACCATCCGTTTTCTGACAGAATTCTACCCCTGTTCTTCATCCCTCTACTTTACCAGAACTTTCTCTATCTTCTCCGCAATGGCTTCTGCCGTAAACGGCTTTACCACATAATTGGAAACCCCTGCCTGCACAGCTTCCACCACATTCTGTTTCTGCGCCTCTGCCGTTACCATGAGAAAGGGTATGTTTTTGTAGTCATCCATGGCACGTACAGCTTTCAGCAGCTCAAGGCCAGACATCTTGGGCATGTTCCAGTCCGAAATAATCAGGTCGAAGTGACCTTTTTTCAACTCTTCAAGAGCCGTGGTTCCGTCATCAGCTTCCGTAATATTTGTAAAACCAAGCTGCTTAAGAATATTTTTAAGAATACGTCGCATGGTCGCAAAATCATCGACACAAAGAATTTTGATGGAAGTATCCATGAGGGAAAAACTCCTTTGATTTCCTGATTAAAGGTTAGTCCTATCGCTCAAGACAGACCTCTATGGTAAACTGTCCCCCTTCTGTTGTGAAAGGGATCGCGATCTTCGGACCTTCCGTATAATGGGTAATGGTATGGTTTTTACCACTTACCACCGAAGGAATGGCAGCCTCAAACACCTTTCCAAGGCCCTCCAGCTCCCGGCGGGCCTGCCCGGAAATCATGTTGGTAATCTCGCCCACCGCATCTGCCACCTCATTGTTCAGCTCCGTCATCGGTTCCCCAAACATATTGGAAACAACCTTCAAAATGGAACCTTCATCAAAGGTTACAGCAATGGTGCCATTGGCAGCACCCGTGAGGCCAATAATTCCCGTCACATCCCCCCTGGCCACATCCTCTTTTTTCAAAAAAGGTTTCCCCGGTTTTGACTTAACAAAGGCCATGGTTTCCAGAACATTAATGGTTGCGTTAATAAAAGGGTTGATCAGTGTTGCATCCATGCAGGATATCCTCTCTGATACATTTTTCTATCCATATAAACAGTCCCTGACTACCAATCAGAGTGTTGTCTGCTACCTTGAACCTGCCGCAGAAAAGAAATGCCGCACGGGCACAATATCCTTACTACGAATACGCCTTTCCACCAAATTCATCCTGATCTGACGCCCGTTGTTGTGCTTTATTTTATAAAGATCCATCATCACTATTATAAAGTACCACATTACGTAAATGGGTAAAGGTTTCAAGATCCATTTCAAAAAACTCCACCCCCACCCCACCGGGTACCAACCGTGCAACCCTGCCTTTCATACAAAGATGAATGGGATCTTCCATGCCGGAAAGCAGCACCTCAACACGGCACTCCATACCTTCGGACAAAAGAACGTCCGTAGCAAGAAAAACGCCCTTCTGGCTCAGATCCCTGGAATTACCCACCACACGGATTTCATGCTCTCCCGCCTGAAGACGGACCTCGGTCTCGAAGGGTACGCGCTTCATCCGCCGCCTTTCGTCTCCATCTTCCCTTCTCTCCTCCATACGGCCTCCTCCATGGAAAATCCTTATGCTGCCCAAACCCACGCCATTCATTGCAAAAAAGGAGCTGTTCAGCCATTCCATGCTGAATATGCATGCTTTTGAAATTCTTACAGACAAAGAGATGGAGAAACTGCGCTGTCAAAGCGTTCACCCCTCTCTGCCCTATTCAAAAGGGGAAAAGGTGCCAGAAACAAACCTCACCGCATTCTTCACGGCTTCAGCCAAGAAGACCTTCCGCTCCCATCTGCAGAAAAACATCCAAAACTTCAGGGTCAAACTGTTTCCCCCGGGCCTGTCGCATGATAGAAAAAATTTCCTTTTCCGGCAGCCGCCTTCGGTAGGCCCGGTCCGAAGCCATGGCATCATAGGCATCCGCCACACTGAGGATTCTTGCCAGAAAAGGGATTTCCTGACCGGCAAGACCCTTGGGATATCCACCGCCATCGTAACGTTCATGATGGTAGAGAATGATTTCCTGCTCCCGGCTCCAGAGCCCCAGTTTACCCACAATGCCTGCTCCAATGGCAGGATGTTCCTTGATCGCCTCATACTCATCGTCCGTGAGACGACCGGGCTTCAGCAGAACATCATCCCGTACGCCAATTTTACCGATATCATGCAGCCTGCCCGCAAAAAGAAGGACATCCAGCGATTCCGCATCCAGCCCCATCCTCTGCCCAAGGGCAACGGCCAGATCCGCTACCCGATTGGAATGCTGATGCGTATAGGAGTCTTTGGCCTCAATGGCAGAAACAAAGGCATACAGAGTCCCAAAAAGATTCTCGTAAATATTTTCGTAAAGAGCCAGATTCTCTATGGCGTGGGCGGCATGCCCGGCCATGACGCTGGCATAAAAAAGATCTTTATCCGAAAAACGACCGTCTGCTTTTTCCCGTACCGCATACAGGAGCCCGAATACCTTTTCCCGGATTTTAAGGGGTACAATCATGGCAGAACCCACACCCGCAGCCAGGCTGTGGCCAACTGGATTCACAGGCATCAGAAAAGGCAGCCCGTCCGTGGCCACTTCCTTCAGAAGTTCCGCCAACCTGGAATCCGGCCCGCCAGTGCCGGGCAGGGCACCGGAAACAGCGGCCACTTCCCGCGGTGCCGGCAAAAGGTCGTTGACAACATAAAACCATGCAGAGCTGGCCGAACAAAGCTCCTGGGCCATATCCACAAGCCTGCGGAAAACATCACCGCTTTCCGGCACAAGGGTAAAGGCCCCCATAATCCGGTTCAAAACCCCCAGTTCGGTGACCCTCGCCTTCAGGTCTCTGTTCAGTTTTTCAAGCTTATTTTTACGGGCCACCTCCTCTTTAAGAAGGAGATTCTCCACAAACAGCCTGCGCTCCCTGAGAACCCTTTTCACACAAAGATCCATCTGGTTGAGATTCACCGGCTTAATCAGAAAATCGACAACTCCGTTCTTCAGGGTCCGAATGGTATTTTCCAGAGAGGGGTAACCCGTCATGACAATCACAGGCAGGGTGTTATCCATATTCCGGATGTGTTCTGCCAGCTCCAGACCATCCATTCCCGGCATATTGATATCCGTAAAACAGCAATCTACAGGTTCTTTACCTAGAATATCAAGGGCTTGCATCCCATTTTCCGCCGTAAGGACCCGATATCCCTTATGCTGAAAATATTCCTGAGCAATCTCAAGAATACTGGTTTCATCGTCCACAAAAAGAATGGTCCCCGCCACAGCCTCTTTTTTCATGCCTTCGGCCCCACACGCACCCCCGGAGATTCCAGATCCACCAGCCCCGCCATGCCGCTCAATACCGTCACCCTACCCTGTGACAAAATTATGACAGACCATGAAGATAGTGAAAGTATCCACTGAAAACCTTAATTTTTCAAGATAAAACATACATTATCATCTGCTTCGGACCCAAAGCCATCAAGGAAGCGGACTTCTGCATCCTGCTATCTGTCACGGTATTCGGCCTGCGCAACAGGCTTCCTTTTCCGAACCGGTGAAAAGCCATTGTCTTTCACCCCCAAAATCCCTAGGGTACGAGTACAAAATGTTCCTGTGGCCCAGGGAAGGGAAGAGACACCTTTCATCGGGAATGGTTTCAGAACTGATCTGCGGTTATAATGGCAGGGTTTTCGGGCCCGGGAAATCCTTTGATTCCAGTGCAGGTTTTTACTCTATCATGCCGAACACATCCTTTTCAACCGGGAATCCTTTGAAACTCCCATTGCTCCGCTTACGCCATGACCTGGAGGTACGGCATCTCCCCCCCCACCTTGAGGAGGAGGTTCGCCAGACCCTCAGTCTCGAAAATCCCAAATGGCTGGAGAACCAGCGCATGGGCCGGTGGAACGGAAATACTCCCAGGCACCTTGTCTTCTATTCAGAAACAGAAAATGGAATATTCACCCTGCCACGGGGGTACACACGCCGTCTTATGCTGCTACTCCGGAATCACGGGCTGCCGTGGACGCTGGAGGATCACCGGCTTTCCCTACCGGAAATACCCTTTCGTTTTTGCGCAAATCTGAAAGATTTTCAGAAACAGGCTGTCCTGGCCATGGCATCCAAAGAATTCGGTACCCTCAATGCCCCCACAGGAGCCGGAAAAACGGTCATGGCCCTGGCTCTTGTGGCCAGACGCCGCCAACCGGCTCTGATTGTGGTGCACACACGGGAACTGGCCCTGCAATGGGTAGCACGGATCCAGGAATTCCTGGGTATTCCCGAAGAGGAAATCGGCATGGTTGGCGCAGGCCGTACCAGACCGGGCCAGGCCATCACCGTGGCTCTGGTCCAGAGTCTTGTCAAAAATCATAGGGAACTTGTACACCGTATCGGTCACATTATTGTGGATGAATGCCACCGAACTCCCTCCAAAACCTTCACCCAGGCCGTATCTGTCTTCCCCGCACGCTACTGTCTCGGACTGTCAGCCACTCTTTTCCGCAGGGATAAGCTGTCACCACTGATCTTCTGGTATCTCGGAGATGTCCACCATGCCGTGGATCAGAAAAAGCTCATCCGGGGTGGACATATTCTTTCTGCAGAAATTCAGTTCCGGAAAACGGCATTCAAACCCTTTCATGACCCCGTAACGGCCTATACAAAAATGATGAGGGAACTGATCAGTGATGCCGGAAGAAACCGCCTCATCGTTGAAGATGTGGCCCACCAGTGCCGCATGCAGGCCGAAGGAGTCATGCTGGTACTGTCCGACCGCCGCCAGCACTGTGAAATCCTCCATGGCATGCTCCGATACGGCCATAAAATTCAGGCAGCCCTGCTGACAGGCAGCCTGAAAAACTCCGAAAGAAAAAAGGTCACAGAAGCCCTTGAAGCCGGAGAAGTCAAAGTTCTTGTGGCCACAGGCCAGCTCATCGGTGAAGGCTTTGACTGCAGAGATCTGTCCACCCTCTTTCTGGCAACCCCCATACGCTTTTCCGGCCGCCTTCTCCAGTACCTGGGCCGAATTCTACGACCCTCGGGCAATCAGAAAAAAGCCCGTGTCTTTGATTACGTGGATGTCCATGTGGATGTACTGGCCACCATGGCCCGTCACCGCCTTCATGCATACGGAGAAACCCAGAACAAATCAGGGCTTGACGCGATATTACCAGAATATAATTCTTTCCATTAAGCCGCTACATAAATTTTATTCTTGACCCGCCCGAAATACCCACTATAGTATCCCTACAGTTACCCCACCTCCATCCCAGGCGGGACCGGATGGTACCCTTCCAACCCTCCTTGAACGAGACACCATGATTGATGACATCAGCCTGCAGATTCTTTCCATACTTCAGGAAAAAGCCAGGATTCCCAATGTGGAAGTCGCCCGGCAGGTGGGTCTTGCCCCTTCCGCTGTTCTGGAACGCATCCGTAAACTGGAAAAACAGGGTATTATTGACGGCTATGAAGTCCGCCTCAACCCGGAAAAACTTCACAGGGATCTCGTAGCCTTCCTCCAGATTACCCTTGACCGGCCCGAAGCCTGTACCAGCGTGGCAGAAGCACTCTCAGCGCTGCCCGACACCCAGGAAGTACACTATATTACCGGTAACGATGCCTTTCTGGTGAAACTGCGCAGCTCTTCTGTAACAGAACTGCACCGCACCGTTCAGAAACACATTGCAGGACTGCCCGGAATTGCCCGTGTACACACCCATATTGCCCTGGCCACCCACAAGGAAAGCGCCAAGATTCCCCTGGATGCCATCATCCCCTGAAGCTGGCGGTATTTTCGCGCACTTCTGGTTTCATCAATAAGAAAGGACTGAATCCATGCCCATGCCGTCCGCATTTCAAAACCGACTCTTCCCCAAACTCACTGACATAGCACAACATTTTGCAACACCCTTCCATATTTATGATGAAAAAGGGATTCTTGAAACGGGTGCCAGCCTGAAACAGCAATTCAGTAGCATACCCGGATTCCGGGAATACTTTGCCGTCAAAGCCCTGCCCAACCCCTCCATTCTGAAATTGATGCAATCCATGGGCTTCGGCTTTGACTGCAGCTCCATTGCGGAACTGGCCCTTGCACGAAGCATCGGTGCAAGGGCAGAGGACATTCTTTTCACCTCAAACAACACATCGCCCGAAGACTTTTCCGCCGCACTGGCCGATGGCGGCTGCATCCTGAACCTTGATGACATCAGCCTGATTCCCAAGGTTCCGGAAATGCCCGAAACCATCTGTTTCCGCTACAATCCCGGACCAAGACGTACGGGCAATGCCATCATCGGCAATCCTGTGGAAGCCAAATACGGCATTACCCACGAACAGGTTATACCCGCGTACCAAATGGCCATGGAAAGAGGAGTCAAGCATTTTGGCCTGCATACCATGGTGGTTTCCAATGAACGGAACCATGCCTATATGGTGGAAACTGCCCGCATGCTGCTAAGCCTTGCTGCCGACCTCCTGACCTCATTGGGCCTCCGGCTTTCTTTTCTCAATATCGGTGGTGGCCTAGGCATTCCCTACAGGCCGGAAGAGGATGCCCTGGATATTGCGTCCATGGGGGTGGAAATCACGGAGCTGTTTCGTGAGTTCAAAGAGAAACACGGCTACATGCCAGCCCTTCTCATGGAATCCGGCCGTTACATGACAGGCCCCCACGGCGTGCTGGTCACCCGGGCCATCAATCGCAAGGACACCTACCGACACTACGTCGGTGTGGATGCCTGCATGTCCGCCCTCATGCGGCCGGGCATGTACGGTGCCTATCATCACATCGAAGTGCTGAACAAACAAGCCTCTCCCCAGGACAAGCCTGTGGATGTGGTCGGCTCCCTATGCGAAAACAACGACAAGTTTGCCATACAGCGTCCTTTACCACCCATTGAAGAAGGAGATATTCTCATCATCCACGATACCGGTGCCCACGGCCATGCCATGGGCTTCAACTACAACGGTCAGCTCAGGCCCCAGGAACTGCTCCTGCGGCAGGACGGAAGCACCGCCCGGATACGGAGAAAAGAAACCCTGGACGACTTGTTTGCCACTCTGCATTTTGAAGAAACCATACTCCGGCCCTGAGCAGCCCCTTTATAAGCAGCCGCAAAACGAAAACCCTATGACGTGACCCTAACCAGAATCGAAAAGCCGACCCCCCACAAAGGGAGTCGGCTTTTGCATTCATACAGAATCAGCTGGCAGAAATCAGATGGCGCCCGTGTCTTTCAGCGCACAGAGAACAACCTTCTGCAAAACTTTTTCCTTGAAATCTTTGGGATTTTCCAGGTCCATGCGCTTGAGATAAGGCCTGGCAGCCTCCGGTGCAGAACCCATAAACTGACTGATAACCCCCTTTGCTGCAGCAAACTTACTGATGTCTGCTTTCGTTTTGAAAGTCCTCAGGGCCTTGCCGATGGTAATTTCTTCATCCGTAAATACCGTCCCAAAGGGGAAGGGACCGAACAAACCTTCTTTTTTATAAGGAGCAATAAGCTTTTCCAGCTTTTCAGGATAATTGTTCCTGAAGGCATCGGGAATTCGGTAGTCTGCCTCGATCTTGCCAGCCTGCTTGGCTTTTTCAAGCAGACCTTCCTGAAAGCGGGAGTCTGCCACATGCAGCAGCTGCTTGATAACATTCTTGTCAGACTGCCCCCTGAGATCGGCAATACCATACTCCGTAATGACAATATCCCTCAAATGACGGGGCACGGAGCAGTGTCCATAATTGAAAACCACATTGGATACGGTCTTCGGGCCTTCCCCCCGGGTGGCACGGATCATGATTGCACCTCTGGCCCCCTCCAGAGCATGGGCCATGGACACAAAGTTATACTGGCCACCGATGCCGGAAACCACTTTGAGGTTTTCCAGACTGTCCGAAACCACCATACCAGACAAGGTCACCATCAGGCCCGCATTGATGAACCGGGCATTTTTCCGCTGCAGCACCCTCAGCTCAAGACTGCCGTATTTGTTGTTTGAATAGAGCTGATTCACGTTGAGCACGCTGGTCATGTTGATCAGTGCTCTTTCCTCATCACTCATGGCATTCAGGGTATCATACAGCTTCAGGGGACCAAGATAGAAACCAGCATGGGCCCAGTACCCTTCCTTCAGCTTATCTCCCAACATGGTTCCGGCAACGGCTTTCAGATTTTCCACATCACCCATATCCGCCGACACGGCATTGGCACCATCCACCAACCTGCCATCCTGATACACCACACTGTCCTTCAGAACACCAAACCGCTTGAGAAAAACAACATCCTTTTGCGTCAGTACCCGGTGCACACCGCCATCTTCAATAATCTGGCGGAAACCTTCCGGCGTCACATTTCTGTCATCGGTAAAGAGACCTGCATTCACAACCCGCTGAATACGGATGTCATCATAGACCCTGCGGTTCATGATGCCTTCCTTGTAAAGATCCACAAAGGTATCCACCAACATTTCCGTGGAACCATAAAGACCTTTTTGAAAAGGCTCCGTTCCCCCCCAGGTATCGATCATGTCCGTGTACCGGTCCATGATACCCGCTTCGCTCAGCAGTTTTTTGTACTGGTCGTTATGCTTATGGCGAACGGTGAGACCATAGGTGATGGCATCACCGAGGGAACCAATACCGATCTGCAGGGTTCCGTCATCGGGAATCAGCGCACTGGCATGCAGGCCAATGCAGTAATCAATTGTATTGATGGATTCCTTGGGGGCACCAAAAAGCCTGTAGTCACTCTGGGGGCTTTCCAGAATGGCATCAAAGATTTCAGGCTCCGTAACAGCATCCCCGAACATAAAGGGGAGGTTGTTGTTAATCTCACCGATGGCAATGCCCTTGAACCCTTTTTCACACTTGGCCCGCATGATGTCCACGGCGTCAATGGCCGTATCCGCATTACACCCTACGGAGTACTTGAGTTCGCCATTAATCTCTTTTTTTCCCAAAAGGGCACCGGCCACATTCATGCCGTTCAGGTTCACGTCACGGGCAGCATGGGTATAATTACTGTTCATATAATTCTGCTGCATGTGAGGGTTATTCATGAAGGCACCGGCCTTGTAGAAAAACTCACTGATGGTGACATTGGGGGGCAGTTTCTTAAGGCGCATGTCTCTGGCGTAATCCAACTCCACATATCCGCCCCATACCCTTTCCACAAGGGGACCAAGGAAACGGCGCTCCAGTTCACTTCCAGGTGCAGGGGGCTCCAGAGAAAGGCCCGTGATAATACGCAGGTTCAAGCTGGGATCTTTTTGAACGCGCCGGTATACGGCATTCAGAATATTATTGGGTTTTCCCAGACCCAGCTGTGTCCCAAAAACAAGATCTTTGCCAACATTTTCAATGATAAAATCCACCATTTGTTCCGGATCATTAAATATTACAGGTTTTTTCATGCTCTTCCCCCGCTGCCGGTTTTAATGAGTAAGGTTTCAACAACATGCCTCTTGCATACAAGCATTTGCCTGCAGCTTCCACACCCTAAACAGCATTCACTTTGAAAATCAAAATTATCTTATAGTGACACACTCCTTAAAAGTCAACATTTCCAGATGGCATCGTTCATCTTTCAAAAAAGCTCTGCGCCCTTGCCCTGAAAGCATATTTTGCTCCCAGACGGCTCTTTCTTTTGTGAAATCGCCGCTCATCAGAACCTGTTCCGTCACCAAAATCAATTAACAGCCCGCTCTCATTTTTCAAAGTAAAACATAAAAAACAATAGTATTTTCAAGATCAAGGGCGGAAAAGTTCCTTTCATTTCAAAAAAACAGAATTCTTTGGCCACAATCAAAAACACGGTTCATCCTTGACAGTCAGGCAATCAAATTTATATGACACACGAACTAAATGTAAAATAATTCATTTTTTCAAATGTTTACAAAAGATAACCCTGTTTACCAGGAGAACCCGGGAACTCATCCGTAAGATGATTCCATGAACCCGGGAAATATCGCTCCAAAGGTATTATTTCTTAAAAAAACCCTGCCGGGCAACCGGAAAATTTTTATAACCGAAAGGACAGTCTTATTATGAATTACCAGAAAGAGTACCAGCAGAAACTCGTTACGGCAGAAGAAGCGGTCAAATGCATCCGATCCGGAGACCGCGTGGACTACAGCTTCATGACCACCAAGCCCATTGCCTGCGATGCGGCACTGGCCGCCCGCCATGCCGAACTGAGCAATGTAGAAGTGTACGCAGCCATCACCGTACTCCCGGTTCCGGAAGTGGTGAAACATCCGGATACCTTCATCTATCACGATCTCCATTTCAGCAAAATCAGCCGTATTATCCAACGGGATTTCAATCTCTGCTACTATTTTCCCATCATGTACCACGAAGCAGGCAAGTGGTTCCGGGACAACATTGCCAAACAGCACCATGTGTTCATTGCCCAGGTCTGTCCCATGGATGAACATGGATACTTCAACTTTTCCCTCACCAACTCAGTCAGCCTTGCCAATGCCCATCACTGCGAAAAGGTAATCCTTGAAATCAACCCCAACCTCCCCGTTGCACTGGGCGGTTTTGAAGAATCCATTCATATTTCTGATGTGGATTATATTGTTGAAGTCAAAGAAGATATGCCTGTTTTTGAAGCTCCTGCAGCGGATCCCACAGAAGTGGACCGCCAGATCGCAGAACATGTCATGGGCTTTATCCACGATGGCTGCTGCATTCAGCTGGGAATTGGCGGCATGCCCGATGCCGTTGGTAAAATGATTGCCACATCCGACCTCAAAAATCTTGGCGGGCATACGGAAATGCTCTCTGAAGCCTATGTGGACATGATTGAATCCGGACGCATGACAGGCATTCACAAGCCCTTTGACAAATGCCGGGTGCCCTATACCTTTGCCCTCGGTCCCAAACGACTCTACGATTTCATCAATAATAATCCGGCGGTAGCCTCCTATCCTGCCCAGTACACCAATGATCCCCGCCGAATTGCCCAAATTGACAACTTTATCTCCATCAACAATGCCGTTGAGGTGGATCTGTACACACAGGTAAATGCGGAAAGTGCCGACATTCATCAGATTTCCGGCAATGGCGGCATGTGGGACTTCGTCATGGGTGCGCAGTGGTCCAAGGGCGGCAAAAGTCTGATCTGCCTGGCATCCACCGCCACCAACAAGGAAGGCGAACGCATCTCCCGCATTGTGCCGCACTTTGACCCCTGCTCCATCACGACCATCCCCCGGCAACAGGTGGACACCATCGTCACCGAGTATGGTGCGGCCGAAGTTCGGGCGCGCTCCACATGGGAACGCGCCGAAATGATGGTCAACATAGCCCATCCGGATTTCCGTGACGAGCTGGTCAAAAAAGCCGAAGCCCAGAAAATCTGGAAGCGCTCCAACAAAAAAGACGCCTGACAGACATACCGCAGGGAGCAGCAGCCAACGACTCCCTGCTGGTCCATCCAAAAATAAACATGCTTTCTAGAATCGTACCCGAAAAAGCAACGCATACAGCACCGGCACCACGCCCAGGGTCAGTACGGTTGAAAAGATCAGCCCGAAAATAATGGCAACGGCCATGGGGGCCCAGATAGGGCCCCCACCCCATAGCAGGGGAACCATGCCCAGAGCCGTTGTAGCCGCACTCACAAAAATAGGACGCATCCGGCGACAGGCAGCTTCCACAATAGCTTCCTGAAGCCTTCGCCCGTGCTGCTCGGATTCAATGCGGATGCGATCCAGCAGTACAATGGCATTGTTAACCACAATACCAGACAAAGATATAATGCCCAGCAAGGTCATAAAGCCAAAATAAAGACCCGTCAGATGAAGACCTGACACCACTCCGATGAGGCCCAGGGGAATGGTCGTCATGATGATGAGGGTTTTTCGAAACGAATTGAACTGCAGCATCAGCAGCATGAGAATGATAAACGCTCCCACAGGAACCTGCTCCATAATGGCCGCATTGGCCTGTATGGATTTTTCCGTTTCACCTCCAAAGGCATACCGGTACCCCATTCCCCATGATGTCAGCTCCGCATCCAGCCATGGCCGCATATGTCGCATCACCTCATTGGCCGTATATCCCGGAAAGAGCCCGCTACTGACCGTCACGGTACGCAGCCTGTCTCTCCTCAAGACCTCCGATGGCTGCCACACAATGTCAATGTCCGCCACCTGGGCCAAGGGAACGGAGCGGCCAGCGGCCTGAGAGTATACCTGAAGGTTCTCAAGCTTACCCAAATCCTTACGGTCGGCAGCCAGACTGCGCAGACTGACGGGAATCAGCTGATCCCCCTCCCGGAACTCCGTAAGGGTGAAGCCAGACAGGCCTGCCTGCAGACTAATGGCGATGTCCTGACTGGAAACGCCTGCCATCCTTGACCGCGGCTGGTTTACCCTCACCACAAACTTTTTAATTCTTCTTCCCCAGTCATCGGATATATCCCGAACGCCCTCCTCTTCAGACAGCCTTTCCTTCACCCCTTCCACAATGGCGGCCAGTTTTTCCGAATCCCGCCCCGATATACGAATCTGAACCGGATCTTCCACAGGCGGGCCATTCTGAATCCTTCTCAGCTCCACCTTGGCATCGGGGTAGTGTTTCCGTATATAGGTTCCCATATCCGCCATGACCCTGTCCATATCATCCAGATTTTCCAGGTTGATAATCATCAGGGCATAATGGGGGACCCCCTGCTTGGGCATATGGGTAAGAAGAAACCGGGGACCTCCCTGACCGATATGGGTGACCCAACCTGCTATACCATTGAACCCCATCCCATCTGACCGGAAATGTGCCTCCATGAAAGACTCCACGTCCCTGACCATGGCTTCCGTACTCTCTATGGTGCTGCCGGGAGGAAGTTCCAGCTCCGCTTTAAAAAACAGACGGTCCGAAGGAGGGAAAAAAATCACGGGCAGATAGCGGAAGGTGAACATGACCATTACAAAGACAACCAGTACGGCAAAAAGACTAAGACCTCTGTGCCGCAGTGAAAAGCCCAGCATATGGCGATACATTCCGTAAAAACCTTTATCATAGGTTTTTCTACCCTCCTTTCCCCTGCCAACCTTCAGGATCATCGTGGAAAGCAGGGGGATGAGGGTCATGGAAAGAACCCATGAAGAAAAAAGGGCAATGCTCACAACCTTGAAAAGGGGGGCTGTATATTCACCGGTGGTGGACTTTGCAAGAAAAATGGGGAGGAAAGAGGCCGCCGTTGCCAGAGAAGAAGTCAGGAGGGGAACCGTAAGCTCCCTTGCGGAGGCAATGGCTGCAGGCACAGGCCCTTCCCCCTCCTCCATGCGCACCATGATGGATTCACTCATGACAATGGCATTATCTACCAGCATCCCAAGCGCAATCACAAGGGAAGCAAGGCTCATCTGATCTATACCGATATGGAGAAAAGCCATCATCATAAGGGTCATGAGCATGACCATAGGAATCAGGGCAGCCACGACAAGCCCCGTACGAAGCCCCAGCACCACCAGCGTGATACCCAGCACCATCAGCACGGCCTGAAACAGATTTTTCTGAAAAAGGGAAACCTTTTCCTGAACCTCACCAGGAGCAAAGTTAACCAGCTCAAAGTCAATACCAAGGGGATAATGAAAACGAACCTGCTCCAGAAGCCCCGTTACGGCGTCACCCAGCTGAATGAGATTCCCTCCCTGGCGCATGGACAGAGCAAGGCCGATGGCAGGCAGACCATTGCTTCGCATCATTGCAGCAGGAGGGTCCGCATAGGCTCTTCTGACATCCACCATGTCACCGAGAAAAATCATTTCCGCGCGCCCGGGTACCTGCACCACGGTCTGACGGAGATCCTCCAGTGTATCCAGGTTACCCGAAGGCTCCAGTACAATTCTCTCTCCCTCAACATCAATGGAGCCCCCTGGAATAATGATGTTTCTTGCTTTCATTATACCCATCAGCTGATAGGGAGACATACCCATCTCCGCCAGACGGGCATTGCTGTACTCCACAAAAATCCGTTCATCCTGCACTCCATACAGATCGACTTTGGCCACTTCATCCAACATGAGAAGGGCATCCCGGACTTCATCCGCCACAGTTTTCAACTCTCTGTAGGTAAAATCTCTGCCCGTTATGGCAATCAATGTACCAAACACATCGGAAAACTCGTCATTCACGATGGGCCGGAAGGCGCCTTCCGGCAGATCCGATGCCGCCCTTTCAACCTTACGTCGCAGGTTATCCCAGACTGGCCGCATGTCCCTGTACCGCTCCTGTACCCAGACATCGATAATGGAAACACCCGTTGAAGACTGACTTTTCACATAATCCAACTCCGGTATTTCCTGAATAACCTTTTCAAGCTTATCCGTTACCAGCTGCTCCACACGTTCAGGGGACGCGCCGGGAAAAAAAGTCACCACCCTGGCTACACGAAGCACAAATCCGGGATCATAGTCCCTTGGCAGATCCCTGTAGGCCTGCACTCCCCCTATAATAATAATAAGCAACACAACCAGCGATATTCTGTTTTTTTCAATGGCAAGACGGGTCAGGTTCATGGCAGACTCCCCTCCCATAGCTTCACCCGCTCTCCTTCCCGAACCCGGCCCACACCCGCCGTCACCACAAGGTCACCAGCCACAAGACCTTCCAGCACTTCAATCCCGTCGGATCCCATACCACCCAGAACCACATCGCGGCGCACCACCTCCGCCACTCCATTATCAAGAACCCTGAGACAGAAGACAAACCGTCCCCTCTCATCCTCTCCCACGCTGCGGAAGGGAACCCGCACCGCACCCCCATGGATCACCATGGGAATCATCACTTCGGCAGCCATTCCCGGCAGTATACCCGCATCCCGCGTCTCCAGTCGAACCGTCACAGGAAAGGTGGTTTCCAGACCCACGGAAGCAAGCCCCACTTCCGCAACCACACCGGAAAAAGTTTTCTGACCAAGTGCATCCACCCGCACCTCCACAGCCATACCTTCCCGTACGCCGGAAATATGGATGGCCGGAACGGCAATCCGCACATCCACCCGGCTGCCACAGTTCACCACGGCTACGGCCTGCCCAGCCCCCACATTCTCGTTTTCTTCCACGAGAACAGCCGCCACGCCACAACGATCCGGAGCATTCAGCCCGGTATAGGCAAGCTGACGTCTGGCAAGAGCCAGATGATTTTCAAGGGATCGTACGGCTGCCCGGGCAGACTCGGAGGCCGCCCGGGCCATATCCAGCTCACTGCGAGAGACATTCCTCCTTTCATACAATGCCTGCACCCTTCCATATACAGCATCGGCGTTTCTTGCCTCAGCCCTTGCCCTGCTTACGGAAGCCTCCGCTTCCTGTACCCGAAGCTGAAAATCCGTTGCATCCAGTTTTGCAATAAGCTGACCCTTTTCCAGCATATCCCCCACACGGACAGGCAGAGCCTGCAGGGTTCCCGGCACACGGAAGCTCATGCGGGTGACCATTCCAGCCCGGGCCAAACCCGTAAATGTCCGCATACGGACGCCATCATCTTCCCGTATCTCCACATAACGAACAGGCCGCAGAGGAGGATCCATTTCTCCATCGGGTACATTCCCGCATCCCAACACAAGGACAACCGCCACCGTCATACCCCACAGACCCCATGCATGCCTGACGGTCTTCATGGCTTATTTTCCTTTCCGATTCCGGGAACAGACAAGCCGTTTTTCTCATAATAGTCTTTCAGGCGCACAAACATGGCGTCCCGCTCCTCAAGGGTAGCGGAAAAATCCACATTTCCCAGAAGGCGTTGCACAGCCATAAGATCTTTCAGAAAATCATATACACTGGCTGCGGACATCTCTTCCGCCACCAGCAGGGCATGCTGGGCATCCAGAAGATCCATGGCAGAAACAACCCCCCGCTCATAAGCATCCGTTACAAGATTCATATTGTTCCGTGCGGACTCGGCAGCATCTCCGGAAAGACGAATTCCCGGCCAGGATGCTTCGGTGGCATACAGGGCAACCCGCATTCTCGCCTCAAGGCCTTCGGCTGTTTGCAGCCTCCGGGTACGGAGAGCCTCCAGCCTTTCCAGCCCTTCATCCAGCACGGCAGGCCGCGCGCCCCCCGTAAAAACGGGATAGGAAGCCCGTAGCCCCACCTGCCATCCGAAATCCTCTCTTTCCGGGAGATGAACCGGAGGCAGACCCGGTGCGAGATCCACGGACATGGCACCACTCCCATCCCCCTGTGCAACCAAGCGCTGACGGAGGGCACCCTCCGCAACAAGCTCCGGAATATACCAGGCCCTTCTGGCAGCACGAATACTCCTTTCCGCAGCCTTCATGGCCAAAGCAATCTGTTCCAGTTCCGGTGAGCGGTCCCTGGCTTCGGCCACCACAAAATCATGAAAAACACCCATCCTGCGGGGATTTTCTGAAAACCACCTTATTCTTGGATCGCTGACAAAAAACAGAGGATCAGACACACGTGTATCCTCCGGGTATACCGGTGCATCCAGCCGTCGGTGCAGAACACGGTTCAGCTGAATCTCCGCCTGCCGTAGCCCTGCTCTGGCGTCCAACAACGCCTTACGGGCAGATGCCAGCCTGCTTTCCCACCGGTACACTTCCGAAGGCCCTGCATAACCAACCTCCCTGCGGTTTTTCGCCCTTACCAGATTGGCCCTTGTGAGATCCAGATCCTGTTTTCTGATGCGGGCCATGCGGTCAGCACGGAGAGCATTCAGAAAAGCGCGGGCCGCGGTTTCGGCTATATCCAAACGTACCTGGCGTTCCAGTACTTCACGGCTTCTGACCTCAATATCCGCCACATCCGCAAGGCTTTGTGACCTTTCAGAAAAAAGAATCTGACGGAGGGTAATGGCCGCCCACACCTCCTCCTCGGGCTGCCTGCCAAGGCTGGCTGCGGCATTTTTCCTGTCCGTGAGCTGGCCTTCCACTGTTACCCCGGCCTGAGGCCGCAGAGAAGCACGCTCCTTCCTGGCCAGAACGCGGCTAATGGCCTTTTCCCTTTCCGCAAGGGCCAGATCAAGGTTGGCAGCCATGGCCTCCTGAACCGCATTCTTAAGGGAGAGGTGAGTCCCGGTGACGGCAGGAACCTCGTGAATAAGGTCCGCCTCCAGCAGAACATCCCAATCCGGATACACCTGAATGCGGCGGGCTGTTTCCATATTAACCGTAAAATCCACATCCGGATAAAACGCAACGGAAAGGGTTCCCGCTTCCCTGCCCAGAAGAATCTGCTGGACATGAAGAGCCACCCGCCTTGCCAGTCGATCGATGCGTTGGGAAGGGGCCATCCCCGCCAGAATTCCCCTTTCCACCTCCTCCCTCCCCCAGAGAGAGAAAGAAGGTAGGCCTTTTTCTATAAAACCGTCCACAAGACGACAAAATTCTTCCGGAGAAAATCGCTGAAGGGGAGTAACCAGAACAGCCCCCACTCCATGGGAAATGGCCGCGAGCACGCTATTGGCATCATCCACAGCCGGGACAAAATCTATTTCAAGATCAAACCCTTTGCCAAGCATACCAGTTCTCAGACCCAAATCAGGAATCGCCTCCAGAATGCTGACATCACCAATCACCGCCAGCCTGTCAAAGGGCACCATTTTCCGGAAAGCACCCATATCTCTTTCAAAATTTTCAAAAGACTTAATGTAGTTCAGATTCTTCACACCGCTGCTTCCCCCGCTTTCGGGAAACTGCTGCAGGTCTGCGGCAATCACCACGGCTCCGATGCCAGGAAGGGGTAAAGACCTTTCATGGGCAAGGATATGGGAGGCAATCACACCCGCACCGATCACCATATCCGCCTCCTGACTCCCAAGGGCCATTCTTAGCTCCCTTCTGATATCAGCAATGTTCCAGTTCCCCGAAAAATGAAGGGCTTCTGGGAAACGGATATCAAACTCCTTTCCGACCAGATCAAAGATTTCCTTTTGAAGCCTATCCACACCACCGTATCGGGCGCTGGGACCATCCTCCACAATAGCAATGCGTACCACAGGCAAGGCTGTCCCTGCCCAGCCCTGCACACCGGCCAGCAACAGGCACAGGGTAAAAAAAAGATACCGCCCCATCTTTCCTCCATGGTATCAAAGCCTGTACAGAAACGGGGTGTCGCGCGGACAGACACAGGCAATTCGCAGCGCGAACAATGTTTGCAACATTTTCCAAAAAAAAGCGCCATGCACGAAAAAAAATGGCCATATGCGGGAAGGATTTCATGTATGCAGTGAGCATGCCTCCATTTGGCAGTACTGTCAAGAAAAGGTAAACAGCACTCACCTTTTTCCATAAACCGAAAGCTCTGTTGTCAGAGCTAACTTCAAACCATCTTTCCTTTGTCGTAGACAAAAAAGGTGAATTCCATGAAAATAGCTATGGCACAGCTCAACTCTCTGGTGGGCGATCTCAAAGGGAATGCCGAAAAAATCATCCGGGCCAGCGAAAAAGCCAAAGAACAGGGCGCGGACCTTATCGTTTTCCCCGAACTTACCCTGACGGGGTACCCTCCTCTGGACCTTCTGGAAAGAAAAGCCTTTGTGCGGGCCAACCTGAACATATGCCATCGCCTCATTGACCATATCCAGGGCATCGGCATTGTGTTTGGCTATGTTGCTCAAAACCCCGCCATCCATGGCCCCGGCCTTCAGAATGCCGCCATTTTTGCAAAGGACGGCAAGGTACTGGCCGACATCCGCAAAACCCTCCTGCCCCAGTATGATGTATTTGATGAGTGCCGTTACTTTGCATCAGGACAACCGTCAAAACCGGTTTTGTATGAAGGATTCCGCTTCGGCATTACCATCTGTGAGGACGCTTGGAATACCGGACACGTTCAGGGGAATAAGCTTTACCCCCAGGATCCTGTGGCAGACATAGCTCCGGGCTGCGATATTCTCCTGAATCTTTCCGCATCGCCTTTTCATGTGAATAAAATAGCCATCAGGGATCAGCTTTTTTCAGGTATTGCCAAACAATACGGCATCTTTGTGGTGGAAGTAAATCAGGCCGGAGCCAATGACACCCTTGTCTTTGACGGAGCCAGCACGGCCTATGGCCCGGACGGGCAGATTATCAGCAGAGCAGCTGTCTTCAGGGAAGACATGATTCTTACGGATCTCCATACCGGAACAGGTGAGATACGGAAGTTACCGGAGAATCCGCTGGACCAGATCCACGAAGCACTGGTTACGGGCATAAGGGATTATCTTCATAAATGCGGATTCTCAAAGGCTGTGGTGGGATCTTCCGGAGGAATCGATTCTGCCTTGGTACTGGCACTGGCTGCGGAAGCTCTGGGCCCGGACAATGTGATCAGTATCTTCATGCCCGGCCCCTATACGGCAAACGAAAATTTCGACGATACAGGCAGGCTTGCGCAAAATCTGGGGGTTCGCCATGAAATTGTCCCTATTCAGAAAAGCATGGAAGCCATGGCCGAATCCGCACCGGTCTTTCATCTGGAACATCACGGAATTACGGAACAGAACCTGCAGGCCCGCATCCGAGGCACCCTGCTCATGGCCTATGCCAACCATTGCCATGCCATGGCCCTTCCCACGGGGAATAAGGCAGAGATGGCCGTGGGGTACAGCACCCTCTACGGAGACATGAACGGAGCACTGGCTGTGCTGGGAGATGTTTCCAAAACCCGGGTTTGGGCCCTTTCCCGGCGAATCAATGAAAAGTCCGGTCGTGAACTGATTCCGGAACGCATCATTAACAAAGTACCCAGTGCGGAACTCAAACCCGACCAGACGGACCAGGATGACCTGCCACCTTATGAGATTGTGGACGCCATTGTGACCCACCATGTGGAAGACTGTGAGGATGAAACGGCCATTACGGAAAGAGGATACAACAAGGAAGATGTGCAGGACGTGATCTCAAGAATTCGGTACAATGAGTACAAACGCCAGCAGGCAGCACCCGTAATCCGGATCACGACCAAAAGCTTCGGTTACGGCAGACGCTACCCCATGGCCTGCAGGCTGGGCTATGATGCAGTCTGATTCTTCCCATACAGCCGCCGTGATCCGAAACGCCTCCCTTACCTTATACAGCCCCCGTCTGCCCACTGCCATGAGACCAAAGTACTTGACATTGCAATGAGTATAAAAAAGCTGCCAGATATTGAACTGGTCATGCCTGCGGAACGGTGGAATCCTGTGCCATACGAACAAGGCAGGAACGAACTCGACAAAGCTATTGCTGGCCTGTTCCAAAAAGCAGACTCATTACGATGTCGGGTAAAAAAGGAACATATTCGTGGATTACCCGTTACACCACAAAAAAATACCCGATTGCAGGGAGCCAATCCACTAAACCGGCTCCCTGTCATCAATGGCCCCCGCCCAGATAAGCCGAGTGAACGTCCGGGTTGGCCAGAAGATTGTCTGCCTGATCGGCCAGAACAACCCTGCCCACCTCCAGAACATACCCCCTGCGAGCAAGGCGCAGTGCGGCCTTGGCATTCTGCTCCACCAGCACAACCGTAACACCACTCCTGTTAATTTCCCGTATGGTTTCAAAAATAGCTTTAATGATAAGGGGAGCCAGACCCAGTGAGGGCTCGTCCAGAAGAAGGAGCCGGGGATGGGCCATGAGGGCCCTTCCGATTGCCAGCATCTGCTGTTCCCCGCCGGAAAGAGTGCCTGCGAGCTGCTTGCGTCTTTCCTTCAGTATGGGAAAAAGAGAAAAAATCCAATCCCTGATCCGGGCATCCCGGTTTCTGTCTTTACTGGTAAAGGCCCCCAGCCGTAAATTCTCTGAAACCGTGAGGGTACCGAAAACCCGCCTGCCTTCGGGCACCTGGGCAATACCCATCTCCACAATTTTATGGGCTGGCAATGTGTGAAGGGAAGTCCCCTCAAAAAGAATCGTTCCGGATGCGGGTTTCACAAGACCGCTGATACTCATAAGGGTAGTGGATTTCCCGGCACCATTCGCACCGAGAATACTGACGATTTCTCCTTCGGCCACTTCCATGTCAATGCCATGAAGAGCCTCAACATTACCATATTTTACCACCAGATTCGCAAGGCTCAGCATGGATCCTCTCCGCCCGTGTCCTCATCACTACCCAGATACGCCTCGATCACCCTGGGGTTGTTTTTAATATCCTCAGGACTGCCTTCGGCAATTTTCGTACCGTACTCAATTACAACAAGCTTCTCACAGGCACGCATCACAAGCCCCATATCATGTTCAATAAGAAGTACGGTAATGCCTTTCCGGCTTATTTCCCGGATCAGACGAAGCAGTTCAGCCGTTTCCTGATCATTCATACCACCTGCGGGCTCATCCAGAATAATGATACGGGGAAAGCTGGCAAGAGCACGGGCAATCTCCAGGAGGCGCTGTTTCCCATAGGAAAGGCTGGAAGCCGGCAAGCCGGCATAGTCCCATAAACCAACGAATTCTAATACCTGCCTTGCTGTTTCAAGGGCTTCTTTTTCTTCCCTTCGCTGGCCGGGTGTACGTACCATGGATGCAAAAATACCCGCCCCCATGCGACAGTGGCAGCCTGCCAGCACATTCTCCACCACCGGCATGTTCTGGAAAAGCCGTATACTCTGAAAGGTTCGGGCTATGCCCATTTCCACAATTTTATGGGGTTTTTTACCCTTTACAGATCTTCCTTCAAAGAAGATATCGCCGGTATCAGGGGTATAGTTGCCCGTAATAAGGTTGAAGACAGTAGTTTTTCCGGCACCATTGGGACCGATCAGCCCTACCACGGCACCGGCATCCACAGAAAAACTCACCCTGTTCACGGCCGTAAGGCCCCCAAACGTTTTCACCACCTTATCAAGGGACAAAAGGCTCATGCATCCCCCCCACCGGCTCTGGACACACCCGCATATTTACGTGTAAGGGGCGGCAGCAGGCCTCTGCTGCGGAAAATCATCATCAGTACCATGGCCGCGCCAAAGAAAAGCATGCGGGCATCGGCAAAGTTTCGGAAAAACTCCGGGAGGCCGACCAGAAGAAATGCGCCCAGAATCACACCGGGGATACTGCCTGCCCCACCTAAAATCACAATGGCAAAAATCAGCACCGACTCCCAGAATACAAAAGAACCCGGAGAGACCGTACTCATTTTCGCGGCAAAAAGCGTTCCCGCCATGCCAGCCCAGACGGCACCGATCACAAAGGCAGCCAGCTTGTACCAGGCCGTGTTGATGCCGGAGCCTTCCGCTGCCGTTTCATCTTCTTTGATATAATTCAGGGCACGGCCGAAACGGGACTGTTCCAGCCGGTAGAAAAACCAGATGGTGATCAGCAGAAACCCCCCAATCAGGTAGTAAAACTGCCAGGGTCTGCGAATGCGCATATCAAAAATTTCCGGCCTTGGAATACCGAAAATGCCATTGGAACCGCCGGTTATGCCGAAAATATCATTTTCAAGGGCAATCCGAACAATTTCACCCACGCCGATGGTGACAATGGCCAGATAATCACCCCTCAGATGAATGATGGGTCTGGCCACCACCAGGGCAAAAAGCCCTGCTGTGAACCCAGCCACGGGTATCAGCCAGAGTATCGGTATATTGAAGTGGGTACTGATAATGGCAGCCGTATAGGCCCCCACAGCATAATAAGCCGCATGCCCGAGATTAAAAAGTCCCGTATGACCCACAACCCAGTTCAGACTTAAACCTAAAATGGCGTAGAGCCATATGTCGTTGAGAACCCCTATCCAATAGGGGTTGCTGAAGAGAACCGGGAAGCAGGCAAAAAAAGCCAGCAGCACACTTGTGATAAATACGTTCCTGTTCATAACTTATCCGCCACACGTTCTCCAAGAATCCCTCTGGGCCGCACCAGGAGAATGAGGATGAGCACAGCAAAGGCAATGGCATCTTTCCATGCTGTGGAAATATAGGCGGCCCCCATGGCCTCCAGAACACCCAGAAGAAGACCGCCCAACATGGCTCCCGGAATGTTACCGATGCCTCCGATGATGGCTGCTGTAAAAGCCTTGAGACCAAAAATCCATCCCATGGTGAAGTTGATCTGGCCGTAGTAGATACCTACCATCACGCCCGCAGCAGCTCCCAGGGCAGGACCAATGATAAAAACAATCTGAATTACCCTGTCTACATTGATACCCATGAGACGTGCCGCATCCTGGTCAATAGCTGCCGCACGAATGGCCGTACCTATCTGTGTTTTCTGCACAAAAAAGTACAGACCCGCCATCATGACAAGGGAAACAAGCAAGAGCAGAACCCGCAGCAGGGGAATCTCAACGCCAAAAAACGAAAGGGGAATGTTGGGAAGAATACCGTGGGGATAGACCTGAAAACGGGCACCATAAATCAGCATGATGGCATTCTGCAGAAAGATGGATGCGCCCAGCGCAGATACAATGGCCGAGAGCCTTGGGGAAGACCTCAGGGGACGATAGGCCACCCGTTCCAGCAATACGCCCATCAGTGCCACCATGGCCATTACCAGAAGAATCAGTACCAGAACACCTCCAAAGGGCCCCAGACTTTCCGTAAAAGCAAAAATCCCCAGAAAACTCAGCCCCAGAAAGGCACCCATGGTAAAAAGCTCACCATGGGCAAAATTCATGAGTTTCATGACCCCATACACCATGGTATAGCCCAAAGCAACGAGGGCATAAATACCACCCACGGCCAGGCCGTTAAAAAGCTGCTGCAGAAAAAATTCCATGATCTCTTCCTGGAAAAACGAAAAAAGATATCGGATAAAAGCCTGGCAGAGCCATCTCCCGGGTGAGCAGACCACACCGGAAACGGCCCGATATCTTTCGCTGGAGAGCTGAGCCCACAGACAGGGGGCGCAGCATCTCCATGGTTCAGGACAACCGCATCAGTGACTCTTCAGCACAAAAGCGCCTTCTTCATTCACCTGATAGACACGGTACACATCACCAATACGGTCACCGACACTGTTAAAAGAAATGGTACCCGTAAGGGCGGGCATGTCCTTGAGCTGGGTGCGCATATAGTTGGCAACTTTTCTGGAATCCGTGGAACCGGAACCTTCCATAGCTGTCACAATGGCTGTAAAAGCATCTCCGGCCAGAACCGCCCATATGGAACCGGGCAACTTCTCATATTTTTTCTCAAAAGCAGCAAGAAAATCACGGGCCTCATCCGTTGGCAGATCCTGAGGCACCGGCGGGCTTAAAAAATAAAACCCATTAGCCGCCTGTTTGCCTGCAATTTCCACCAAATCCGGGTTATTGGTAGCATCCCCGCCTATCATGGGAACATTCCAGCCCATCTCCATTTTCTGACGCAGCAGAAGACCGGCTTCAGGATAGTACCCCGTAAACAGAATCACATCCGGGTCGGCAGCGCGCATGCGGGTCAGAATGGTATTGAAATCCCGTTCTCCCGGAGTAAGGGCATTGAAAAACACGACCCTTGAATCGGAAACCTCACCGATGAACTTTCTGGCATCATCAGCAAGCCCTCGGGCATAGGAGGTATTATCGTGAAGAATGGCAATCTTTGAAAAACCCATGCGGTCAAGGGCTTTGGCAGCTACCATGGCCTGCTCGTCATTTCTCGGACAGGTACGGAAAAAATAGTTCAGTCCTTTTTCCGTAAGACGGTTGCTGGTAGCGCCATTGGCAACCTGAATGATATCATAATCATCGTAGATGTTCTGAGCCGCTTCCGCCACGGAAGAACCATACGTACCGATCACAGCGGCTACTTTTCTTGTGGAAAGCCTCTGGGCAGCCAAGGCTGCAGAACGGGGATCGCCTGCATCATCCTCCACCACAATTTCCACCTGTTTGCCCAGCACCCCACCCCTGGCATTCAGCTCTTCGGCCAGCAGGTTCACAATATCCCGCATATCCTGCCCTTCACTGGCCCAGGAGCCTGTCATGGGGGCCATCAGCCCGATACGGATGGTTTTGGCCATGGCCGGAACCGCCAGAAAACACAAAACTCCCACAAGACACAGAACTTTTTTCATGCCTTCCTCCCTCTTCAGTTAAAAATATCCGGGAAAAGAATGGATACGGTGAATTTTTTCAAATAGCAGAGGGCCGCAAGTCCTGTCAATTGCTTTGTCCGCATCACAAACAAGCATCCGCTTGATTTTCATAGGGTTTTTGCTGTGTCGCAGCATGAGCTCCAGGCCCATGCTGCAGGAGGGAACTAATAGCGGTAGTGGTCCGGCTTAAAAGGTCCTTCAGGAGAAATTCCCAGATAGGAAGCCTGTTCCGGCGTCAGCCTGGTGAGACGCACACCCAGTCGGCCAAGGTGAAGACGGGCTACTTCTTCATCCAGTGTTTTGGAAAGGGTATACACTTCTTTTTTGTGGGACTTCGTTGCCAGAGCAATCTGGGCAAGGGTCTGATTCGTGAAAGAGTTGCTCATGACAAAGCTGGGATGCCCCGTAGCACAGCCAAGATTGACGAGACGGCCTTCCGCCAGCACGATGATGGAACGGCCGGACTTCAACGTCCATTTATCCACCTGAGGCTTAATGTTCAGACACAGGCACTCTGGGGTCTCTTCCAGGTAAGCCATGTCGATCTCATTGTCAAAGTGACCGATATTACATACAATGGCCTCATTTTTCATGGATTCCATATGCTGGCCTGTTATAACATGGTAATTTCCCGTGGCCGTGACAAAGATATCTCCCATGGAGGCCGCTTCTTCCATGGTCAGAACCTCAAAACCTTCCATGGCAGCCTGCAGGGCACAGATGGGATCAATTTCCGTCACAAGGACCCGGGCGCCAAAACCCTTCATGGATCGGGCACAGCCTTTACCCACGTCACCATACCCGCAGATCACAACCACCTTGCCGGCAATCATGACGTCCGTTGCCCTTTTGATTCCGTCGGCAAGGGATTCCTGGCAGCCATAGAGGTTATCAAATTTACTTTTGGTGACAGAATCGTTCACGTTGATGGCCGGAAAAAGCAGCTCTCCTTTTTTCTGCAGCTGATAAAGCCGCCCTACACCTGTGGTGGTTTCTTCGGAAACCCCACGGATTTTTTCCGCCATGCGGGTCCATTTGCCGGGATCCGTTCCATAAGCCAGACGAAGGCGGTCCTGCAGGCATTTTTCCTCCAGAGAACCCGGTTTTTTATCCAGAAGAGACGGGTCCTTTTCCACACGCACCCCTTCATGGACCATCAGAGTGGCATCCCCTCCATCATCCACAATGAGATCCGGGCCGGAACCGTCGGGCCAGGTCAGGGCCATTTCCGTGCACCACCAGTACTCCTCCAGCGTTTCCCCTTTCCAGGCAAAAACCGCAGAGGAACCATTGGCTGCAATGGCAGCAGCCGCATGATCCTGAGTGGAAAAAATATTGCAGGAAGCCCAGCGGATATCCGCTCCCAGCTCTTTTAACGTTTCAATGAGCATGGCCGTCTGTATGGTCATGTGCAGGGATCCCGTTACCTTGAGACCTGCAAGGGGCTTTTCCTTTCCATATTTTTCCCTTGCCGCCATAAGACCGGGCATTTCGTTTTCCGCAAGCTGCATTTCCTTACGGCCGAAATCGGCTCCTGCCATATCCGCAACCTTGTGACCAAGGCTCAATTCCAGTGGCTGAACTGACATAAATTCACTCTCCTTTTAAGTTGTTATGATACATCTTTAAGAGATCTGGCCATCCATGCTGACCGACAACCGGAGCCCCCTTTTTGCCTTCCCCTTGTCCGCAATTCAGGCTCGGCGAACGGCATGATACAAACTGAGAGAAAGGGAGGACGGCAGGGAAAAGCTATCCAGCTTTGTCAGATCAAAGCCAGCACCCTCAAGAAAACGGGCTATGGTTTCCTGCTGGAACCCCAGCCAGCGGTCACCGAAGCGTTCCCTCAGAAACTCCTTGTCATGTTTATCAAAATCTGCCAGCAGCAGAACACCGCCGGGAACTAAAATACGGGCCGCATCCCGGATGCCCCCTTCGGGATCGGGCAGATGATGCAGGGCCAGAGAAATAATGGCAAGGTCCGCCACACCATCGGCTACGGGAAGATGCTCAATGGCACCCAGCCTCAGATCGGCATGGAGACCCGCTGCCCGGAAACGCCGTTCTGCTTCCGCCAGCATCTCCATGGAATAATCCACACCAATCACACTCCCCGCCTGACGGGCCAACCCCTGCAAAAGCTCTCCCGTTCCACAGCCCAGATCTACGGCAAGACGGGGACGTCCCGCAGCAGACAACAGGCAGGCATTGAGATCAAAGTCTCCCAGGATTTCCCGTCGCAGGGCATCCCAGTCCGTAGCAATGGTATCAAAAAAGCGGGATGTACTTCTGCGCCTGGCCTCCAGAACTTCCGCCGCGCGGACCCTGTCTGCCGCTAGCTCAGGCTCCTTCCGCATCCATTCCCGTACGGAAACCACAAAATCCCTTCCACTTCCCTCCGCAGGCACGCCGTAAAAAGCCCAGACCCCATCCCTGCGACAGGAAAGCAGCCCTGCATCCGTCAGTATTTTCAGATGTCTGGAAATACGGGACTGCCCCATACCCATAACCGCTACAATCTCATTGACACTGAGTTCATGGTGGTCCAGTATGTGGATCAATCGGATTCGTGTGGGGTCGGACAGAGCCTTGCTAAATATTAAAATATCCATATTCCTTGATATATCCCCCAATCAAGCCTCAAGGTCAAGCTTTTTATCCGAGCCTGAGGACCCTCTTTCCTCATTCCCTGAAAAAAGCAAGAGACGGTACAATTCCAGAAAAATTCTTACCCCTTCTTTCTGCTTTGGGCTTGCCCTGAAGCAACCGGAAAGGTACATTGGTTACCAACCATCCTGTCTATGATTCCTAAAAGGAGAATCCACCATGCCGGATTTTGAGTACCTTGCGGAACAGCTGGGGCTGGACACAGAAGACTTCCTTGAACTGACCAACCTTTTCATTTCCACCCTGCGGGATGACATCACCCGGCTTGAAAAGGCCCTTCAGGCACAGGATGCCTCCGCAGCCCGTGATGTCATCCACGCCATCAGAGGCTCTGCTGGAAATCTTGGATTTACAGCCATTTACCTTCTGGCTTCCGATGGTGAAAACCACGCCATGGAAGGAAGACTGGAGCTCCTTACTTCCCTGCCCCAGTCCTTTGCCACAGAAGTGGCCCTCATTGCTGAGGCCCTCTGACCATGGAGGCCACCATGCATGATCTCCATGAAACAGCTGCCCAACCCTCCCGGGAACTGACCCTTCTGGTAGTGGATGACAGTATCATCAATATACGGCTGCTGGAAACGGCCCTTTCCAAGGAAGGGTACCGCATCCTGACGGCAGACAACGGACCGCAGGCGAGAAAGCTGGCAGTGGAGCATCGGCCGGACCTCATCCTTCTCGACATCATGATGCCGGGAGAAGACGGATTCAGCGTCATCCGGTTCCTGAAGAACCATAGTGCAACAGCAGCCATTCCTGTCATATTTCTGACCGGTGTCAGCGAAATTGAATCCAAAATTGAAGGCTTTGACCTCGGAGCTGTGGACTACATTATCAAGCCCTTCCACCCCATGGAAGTTCTTGCAAGGGTGCGGCTCCATCTGAAACTTTCCATAGCCACCAACTCTCTTATTGCCAGTCAGGCGCAGAAACTTCGCCAGATACACAAGGCGCAGACCTCCCTTCTCGTAGCACCGGAAAGTCTTCCGGAAGCCCGCTTTGGCGTACATTATGAATCCCTGCAGGAAGCGGGCGGAGATTTTTATGATGTCATCGCCATCAGCAAAGATATCCACGGCTATTTTGTGGCAGATTTTTCCGGCCACGACATCAGTATATCCTACCTCACGGCCTCCATAAAGGCCCTGATGAAACAGAACTGCACCCCCATCTACCAGCCTTCGGAAAGCATCAAGCTGATCAATGATGTTCTTGTGGAGATTCTACCGGAAGACAAGTACCTGACGGCTTCCTATGCTCATCTGAACCGCAAAACCATGAAGCTGACCCTGGTCAACGCAGGGCATCCTCCTGCCATATATGTCCCCAAAAACGGCCTGGCGCAAAGCATCTCCATGGACGGGGATATACTGGGTATCTTCCGGAATGTCATTTTCGGTACCCGCACCCTTTCCGTACAACCCGGAGACCGTTTTTATCTGTACTCCGACGGGCTGGTCGAAAATACCCGGACACGCACCACATGGCCGGAAGCGTCCAGGCGCATGCTGAAAGTCTGTGAGGAAGTCCGGCACCTGTCCGTTGCAGAAGCAGTCCGTTCCATACGGGAAAATCTCATTGCCAAAGGAATTCCCATTGAAGATGACATTGTTGTCATGTCCGTGGAAATCTGAACTCCCGAACGCCGCCTGAGCCCCAATGGATCTTTCTTCACCATGCGGAGCAGACCATGAATGATATGCTTTTCATAGCAGAAAGTAATGAAACCCAAACGCAACTCAGCATTCGCATGTCCGCCAATATGGACAACATTGAGCGCGCCAACAAAGAAACCATGATGTTTCTGCGTGTCAACCAGCTCAATTCCATCAACTTTGCCATCTGTCTGGGCATGCGCGAAGCCCTTACCAATGCGGTCCGCCATGGCAACAGGACCAATCCATCCGGCATCATCACCTACCGTATCCACCTGACAAACCAGAGAATCATTCTTGAAATCATTGATGAAGGCCCGGGCTTCGACTGGAAGGAACCCCTCATTGTCGCTCCTGATGCAGAAAACGGACGGGGCATCCAGATCATGAGAAACTACTTTCAGTCCATACGCTATAATGAAAAAGGGAATCACCTGATTCTTGAAAAAGACCTGCCACACGGATCAGGTCCTCGCTGCCCTTAGGGTCTTTTGGTAAACAAACGCCCAGCACCCTTCAAAACAAAGGCAGGCCTGCCTGCAGGGAGTCAGCCATCGCAAAATAATAACCGCCTAAACCCTCCGTCTTCGAACCGGGAACAACGTCCCTTCCTCCCCAATACCCTCTATCCGGATACGCCCTGTTCCAGCCTGCGCTTTCTCCATTTTTTATTTTGCTTGCATACCGGACCTGAATTGCCTAAAAATCTTTTCATGGGACATGTTTTTGATGAAAAAAATAGCCTGGCTTACCGGGAATGGCGCATGAGTGAAAAGGGTATCCTTTACACACAGCAGGAGGCCCGCCTTTTTTTCGATCTTTTGCGCCCTTCTCCGGGAGACTCCATTCTGGACATCGGATGCGGCTGCGGAGATATTCTTGAAAGCTGCATTCATAAAGGGCTGGACAGTACAGGCCTTGAACCCTCTCCCGTCATGCTGGACATGGCTTTCGAGCGCCTGAGTCATAGGGCAAACCTTTTCCGGGGCTACGCCGAAGACCTCCCCTTTGACGACAACTCCTTTAATCATGCCAGTCTCTTCACCACCCTGGAATTTGTTTCCGACCCCAGAAAAGCCATCGAAGAATCCTTCCGCGTGGCCAAGGACCGTGTTTTTATTGGTGTACTCAACCGCTATGCCATCAAAGGGCTGCAACGACGGATTCAGGGCTTTTTCGGCCGTGGCATTTATGCCAAAGCCCGCTTTTTCACCCTCTGGGAACTAAAAACCATGGTTCGGGAACTGGCGGGTGATGTACCTGTCACCTGGCGTTCCATCTGTCTTTTTCCCGAACCCGGCAAACCCGTCAGCTGCTCTCCGGACACCTGGCCTCTGGCCCAGCGTATGCCCTTTGGCACCTTTGTGGGCATGGTGGTCACCCTGAAACCCCGCTTCCGCCTCCGTCCCCTGGCCCTTCCCTATCCTTCCGAATCCCGTTATAAGGAAAGCCTTACGGGTTTTGCCGCCGAGACCCAAAAAAAATACCGCAAAGATACCTGAAAGAAAGCCATGGTTCCTCTGCAGAAAATCTTCCTGACCACCCTGACCTACGGACGCATGATCAAGTTCTCCCATTCCGTTTTTGCTTTGCCCTTTGTACTGTCAGCCGTAGTACTGGCGTCCATGGAGACGAGGCTTACGGCCAGCGTCCTTGCCCTCATAGTCGCGGCTGTGGTCGCCGCACGAACCGCGGCCATGGGATTCAACCGCATTGTGGATGCCCGCATGGATGCGGGCAATCCCCGAACTGCCTGCAGGGAAATACCGTCTGGACATATTTCCATCCGGTCCGCATCTCTGCTGGTTTTTCTGTCAGGTATCCTTTTCATTCTGAGTGCGGCCATGCTGGGTCCCCTGTGCCTTTCCCTTTCCATACCCGTTCTTATTTTCCTTCTGGGATACTCCTTCACGAAACGCTTTACCCTTTTATGCCATTATTATCTCGGTGCTGCCATTGCCCTGGCTCCTGCTGCAGCCTGGGTGGCACTTACCGGCACCCTGACTCCGAAAATCCTTCTGCTTTCCGCCGTTCTCTTTACCCATATAGCCGGTTTTGACATATTGTACGCCTGTCAGGATACGGATTTCGACCGTAAGGAAGGACTCCATTCCATTCCAGCCCGTCTTGGCATCCGTAACGCCCTTCGTCTTGCCAGGCTCACCCATCTTTTCTGTGCTTGTTTTATTTTCTCCCTTTCCCCGGCTTTCGGTCTGGGTACAGTCTATATGGGCTTTGCTCTTCTTATATGCGGGCTTCTCATCCTTGAACACCGGATGGTCAGAGAAAATGACCTTTCTGCCATTCCCATGGCCTTTTTCCATGTCAACAGCATCATCAGTCTTCTGCTTTTCTGCGGTATTTTTTTGGATATATGGACAGGAAGGGGTTTCTGAATGCGTTTTGTACTCGCCATTACCGGAGCATCGGGCGTGATCTATGGTATCCGAACCCTGGAAAACCTCCTGCTCAGCGGAGCTGAGGTGCATCTGGTCATCTCCGATGCCGGCCATTCCGTTCTGGCCCATGAAATGGGATCCGCTGATCCCTGCGCCATCCTGACAAAACGAAACCGCACTTCAGAAAAACAGAATCTGCACCTTCATGACTCCCACAACTTTTTCACTCCTCCGGCCTCAGGCTCCTTCTCCCATGACGGAATGGCCATCGTTCCCTGCGCCATGCGCAGCATCGGTAATCTTGCCGCCGGAATCGGCGACAATCTCATCCACCGAGCCGCCGATGTGAGCCTCAAAGAAAAAAGGCCCCTCATTCTGGTTCCCAGAGAAGCGCCTTTCCATGCCATCCATCTCAACAATCTTCTTACACTGCAAAGGGCCGGTGCCACCATTATTCCAGCCAGCCCTGCTTTTTATCATTTTCCCAAAGACATCGAAACTCTGGTGGATTCCGTAGTTGCCCGTGTTCTGGATCACCTGGGATGCCCCCACAGCCTGATGCCTCCCTGGCAGGGGGCATAGGCTTCAAAGGAGCTTTGTCTACAGGCGCTCTACCATTTCTCCACGGATCTGGAAAATCCGCCCCTCTCCCCTTTCTTCCGCAACCAGATTCATCTCTCCCAAGGCCTCACTGAGACCATAGCCTTCCTGCAGACAATAGACCTCTGCCATATCCACGGAAAGGGGGGCTTCTTTTTCCAAAAGTTCCCGTATACGCAGCAGGGAGGAATCATGAAGATCCGGGACAACCGCACCGGTAGATAATTCTTCACGGCTTTCACAAAGAAATGAGGAACTCTCTTCGCCCACCGCACCCAAGGCCTGCCAGGCCCCATCCGCGCAGAAGCCATCTGCCACACCGAGCGGGCGCTCTTTTTCTGTCAACCCGGTTGCCGGAACAACCGTATCCAGAGAATCCATCTTCTTCAGCCAGTCTCCCGGATCAATCGCTGCTTCCTTTTTTTCTATCCTCTGGTTTCCGGAGTCCTCTACGGCAAAGGAAGGAGAGGAAACTGCCGGATCCTCTGTCCTTTTCTGCCCCCCCGTTTCTTCCTTTCTTCTCAGGATACCGGCCCTTTCTTCCCCGGAAAGGCCCTCCTCCTGCATTCTGGAAAAAGCCATTCTCGACCGTGTTCTTTGTTCCCTGTAACGGGACTGGGCATAGGGCAGGCCCAGCAGCAACCACAGGGCGGCAGCAAAAAGAAAGAAGAGCTGAAATCCCATAAATACAGGATGGCCGGAAAACCATATGTTCAGAACCAGTGCACAGGCCAGAACAATGACTGCCGCAGGATAGGAAAAATACCAGGGGAAAAAACCCTTATGCATATTCTACAACCTCCCAAACCAGAACCTGCCTGACCCACTGGAAGCAGGCTTCCATGCAGCTCTCTGTCCATTACCATTTTCAGAAACGGTCGCTTTTCCCCATCCGTTCCGCAATTCTGCCCATGAATTCCACGTAGTGGGATCTCTCCTCCCCATTCAGCACCTCCAGAATATCCCGACAGTGCTGCTGGCGGATGGTCCGGTAATGGTCACAAAGAGATTGCCCTTTATCCGTAAGGTTTACTCTGACAATGCGCCTGTCTTCCTGCGACCGGGTCCGTATGACCAGATCCCTTGCCGCAAGTCTGTCCACAAGGGCCGTAATCGTACTGCTTCCCACAAAAAGATGCCCGGCAATCTCTCCCATGGGGACCGGCCCCTTTCTGCCCAGAAAAACCATTGCCTGAAGCTCCTGCAGGGTAATGCCCGCATCCCCGTAAGAGTTCAGGGCGTCCTGATCCAGAACCCGGATGCGGCACACCAGATCCTCCATGAAATCTGCAAGACAGGCTGCCTGTTCTTCCATCCGTGCTGTTTCATGGCTAATCATTATGCACCCTTACAATTTCGTTTTTGAAACTTTTCTTACAATCCGGCTTCCCTTCTGTCAATGAACAAGAAAACAAAAAGCCCGTTACCCATCCGAAAAGCACCGGATTCAGATTCAAGATCCTTTTTTCAGCATTGTCATCTGACGTAGAAACATACAAGCGATGAGCGAGGCAAATACCACATTGGAAAGGGGTAAGGCCAACCATACCCCGGTGAGACCGGCAAGCCCCGGCAGAAAAAAAAGAAAGGGCAGCTGAATGAACATATTACCAAGGGTTATCACGGTGGCCTTTTTCGCCATCCCCATGGACTGGAAAAAACTGGCGGTCAGTACGATAAAACCATCCAGAAAAAGAGCAAAAAGATGCAGACGCATCCCCATAGAAGCGGCGGCAAAAAGCTCCGGATCATCGGAAAGAAACAACCACAGGGCCCAGTCCGGACGTAGTATCACCAAAAAGGTCATGAGCATACCTACCCCGAGAGCCACTCCCATGGCTAGCATCACCACTTTCCGGACAGATTCCGGTTTTCCAGCACCATGGTAATAGCTTACCAGAGGCTGCATGCCGCCGGCAACCCCTTCGGCAAACATGTAGTACAGAGTCAGCACATAACCCACAAGGGTAAAGGCCGCCACCTGCAGAATACCGCCATAGGCCATAAACAGCATATTATGCAGCAGCACCACAAAACTGATGTAAAGATACATCAGCATACTGGAAAAACCCGTTCCCAAAGATGCTGCCAGCAGACCCGGCCTGAGCCTCACAAAGCCCTTCTTCAGAGGCACACGGTTCCAGGGACTGAACAGAAAGATCATCCCCATGACAATACTGAAACTCTCCCCCAGTACGGTAGCGAGGGCAGCGCCTTTCAGGCCCCAGCCAAGGTGCATGATAAAAATATAGTCCAGCAGAATATTGGCCACCGCACTCGTCGCCATGGAAAGGGTGGCCAGCCCGGGGGCACCGAGGTTCCGGACCCAAAAGGGAATGGCAATACTGGCCAGAACAACAGGAGAAGCCAAACCCATAACCCGAAGATAATCCTGCCCCAGCAATGCCACATCACCCGCTGCCCCCTGAAAGGCCAGAAACAGGGATGCGGAATAAACCAGCAGTCCTCCGACAAACAGCCCCAGCAGCACCAGAGCCCAGAAACCCTGTCCCAGAAATGCAGCGGCCTTCCTGTCATCACCTCCGCCCTGAGCAATACCGCACTGCACACCCGTACCAATACCGATCATCATACCCACGGCCAACAGCACGCCGATCCATGGCCAGGCCATGTTGATGGCTGCCAGTCCCTGAGCCCCCATGGCATGACCGATAAAAATACCATCCACAATCTGATACATGGCACTGACCATGAGAGCCATGACCGATGGAATGGTATACCGCCAGAAACTCCTTGAAACACTGCTCAACTTCATCAATCATCTACCTTTCACACACAAGACCGGCACAGACCCTGACAAGCAATCTGCTCAGCTCCCGGTACTCATCCTGGCCCAGAGAATCCTCTATTCTCTTTGCCATGCACCTGAAAACACGGTCATCTTCCTGTTCCAACCCCCTGGACTTTACCGTAACCCGCAGCAGGGAAGCCCTGCGGTCTTCCGGGCAGGGCCATCTTTCCAGATAACCCCGGGATTCCAGCTTGGCTGCCATGGCGCTGGCAGAGGCCTTACTCACCCGCATCACCTCTGCCAGCTCCGTCAGCCGCATGCCTTCGGAAGAACCCAGAAGGGCATAAAGATAGTAAAGTTCGCTACTTGTCAGCTCACCGCTTCCGCTCCGGTTGGCAGCTTCCCTCCAGAGTTCCCACATGTGGGCCTGTAACACCTTAAGACATTCTGCAAGATCCATTGATCCCCCTCCCGTTTCCAGTCTATCGGGGTGGCCACCCGAAAAAACAGTTAGGAAGACTAACTAACCAAAAAATCTTTGTCAATCCGTTGCATATAAAAAGGGGGTCCTTTCGGAACCCCCTGCCATATCAAAATTTTATCTGATCAGCACCTGGACTCAAACCATTCTTTTCCATCTCCGTCTCTGGCCTTACAACATTTGCAGCCTGGCAGGCCCTGCCATTCGCAGGCCGGAGGCCTGAATCAGGACAGGCGGACACGAACGGAATGGGCATGGGCCTCAAGCCCTTCTATACCCGCAAGGTGCATTACATCCTCTGCTTCTTTGATAAAAGCCTCTTTCGTGTAGGAAATGAGACTGGATTTTTTCACAAAATGATCCACACCCAGAGCCGATGCAAACCGTGCCGTTCCTGCCGTAGGAAGCACGTGATTGGGCCCTGCCATATAATCTCCCATGGGTTCGGGGGTGTGGGTGCCACAGAAAATGGCTCCGGCATTGCGCACCTTTCCTATCCAGGAAAGGGGCTCCTCCATCAGCAGCTCCAGATGCTCCGGTGCCAAACGATTGGAAACCTCAAAGGCCTGTTCCATGGTATCCACCACAAGAACCGCCCCGAAATCCCGGAGGGATACCCGGGCAATCTCTTTTCTGGGGAGGTGTTCCAGCTGTTTTGCAAGTTCGGCCATCACTTCTTCAGCAAAGGCAGCGTTCTTTGTCACCAGAATGGCCGAAGCCATGGTGTCATGCTCCGCCTGAGAAAGAAGATCGGCAGCGGCATAGGCAGCAGGTGCCGTTCCATCACTGATCACAAGAATTTCCGAAGGTCCGGCAATCATGTCAATCCCCACCATGCCGGAAACCAGCTTCTTGGCAAGGGTCACCCAGATATTCCCCGGCCCCACAATCACATCCACCCTTGGAACCTGTCCAGTTCCCCAGGCCATGGCAGCAATGCCCCAGGCGCTTCCTGCCCGGATCACCGTATCAATACCCACTTTACGGGCAGCCACCAGAAGATGGGGATTGACGGATCCATCGGCCATGGGCGGAGTGGTCATGACCACTTTTTTTACACCGGCAATCCGCGCGGGAATGCCTCCCATCAGTACGGAAGAAACCAGAGGCGTCATGCCACCAGTGGCTCCGGGTACATATACGCCTGCCACATCCACAGGCTTCACAAGCTGACCGAGCATCACACCGTCTCTGGGGGTATCAATCCATGAATTCTGTACCTGTCTCTGGTGAAAGGAACGAATCTGCTCCACAGCCCTGTTCAGAGCTTTCATAAAAGCAGGGCTGACCATCTTTTCTGCGGCGTCGATTTCCGCCTCTGCTACGCAGAGATCATGGGCTGCCAGATCCGGGGCATCAAAACGGCGTGTATACTCCAGTACCGCCTCATCCCCTCTGGTACGAACATCCTCAAGAATCCGGCCCACCTGGGCTGTCATCTCTTCCGTTTCTCCAAGGCCTCTGGTCACAATAGCCTGAAGTTTTGCTTCGGCTTCGGCCGAAGGGTATTGCAGCATTTCCATATATAGTCTCTCCATTTCAGGAAAAGGTAAGGCTCAGCCACCTCCGCTGGAGGTCTGGGACACTGGAAAAAAACCATGCACACTCTTTTATCATAAAAAGCCGGTACAACAAGGCTTTCATAGCACAGGAATAATTTTAAGGTAAGACGTATGCAAAAGAGATATATGGATATTGACAAGTTTTTTCCATACGGGGATAAACGGCAGGGTACTCAGACAGAGACTCTTACGCAATCAGACATCCATCCCGAAAGGGGGTTCTTTTCATGACCGAGCGTATCCATAACTTCAATCCCGGCCCCGCCGCCCTTCCCCTTTCCGTGCTGGAAAAAGTGCAGGCAGAAATGCTGAATTTCAGGGATTCCGGAATGTCCATTCTGGAAATCAGCCACCGCTCCGACCTCTTCGGAGAAGTGCTGGCCAGTGCCCGAAACCGTGCCAGAAGACTTTTCAACCTTCCGGACAACTACCGGGTACTGTTCATTCAGGGAGGAGCCAGCCTGCAGTTTGCCATGGCTCCCATGAATTTTCTGGGTACCGGAGACAGGGCCGATTACATCAATACCGGTACATGGGCCACCAAGGCCTTTGAGCAGGCAACGCTTTTAGGTAAAAACGTACGCTATGCCGCCTCTTCCGAAGACCAGTCGTTTTCCTGTATCCCCACAAAGGCGGACATTGACACCGGTGCCCGCTATGTGCACATCACCTCCAACAACACCATACGGGGAACGCAGTGGCGGACCTACCCGGACACAGGCGGCATTCCTCTGGTCTGTGACATGTGCTCCGATATGCTCAGCAGGCCCGTTCCCGTAGAAAAATTTGGCCTCATCTATGCCGGAGCCCAAAAAAATCTGGGGCCTGCAGGGCTGACACTGGTCATCATTCGTGAGGACATGCTGCTCTGGAACCCCGATGCTGTCATGCCCACTCTGATGCGCTACAAAACCTATTCGGATCACTATTCCATGTACAATACCCCACCCTGCTTCGGTATCTATGTGGCAGAAAAAGTCATGGCATGGCTGGAAGAAGACATAGGAGGACTGGAAGCCATGGCTTCCCTGAATGCAGCCAAGGCAGAGCGGCTTTACGGGGCTCTGGATGCCACAGACTTCTATCAGGGAACAGCGGCAGAGGCAGACCGGTCTCTCATGAATGTAACCTTCCGGCTCCGCCATAGGGATCTCGAAGCCATCTTTATCAAAGAAGCACTGGCCGCAGGCTTAGGAGGCCTCAAGGGACATAAGAGCGTGGGGGGATGCCGGGCTTCCCTCTACAATGCCACGGGCATGGATGCCGTGGAAAGCCTTGTGGCTTTTATGAAAAACTTTGAAAAAAGAATGGGATAAGCACCTGCCAGACATCAGGCCGGAACAGTTTCCGGGGCTTATTACCATACGTTTTTTTGCGCCGCACAGCTCAGGCAGGCCTGAAATTTCATGCTTCCCCCACGGCAAAAAAGGGCAGGCCCTGCCTGCCCCTCTGCCCTTCCTCCTACGCCATATCTCCCCTGCCGGACAAACAGATATACTGCGGTAAGCATACCAACAGCTCCGTATGTCAGACTACCCCACACCCGGCATGAGAAGGGAAAGCACGTTCTCCCGATTCGCCCCTCCCTGAACCTGAGCAAAAAGACTGGCATGCATGAGATTTTTCATGCGATTCATGTTCATGGACTCGGCAGCAAAGTCCACATCCCGCATGGAAGAAGCAGACGCCATGCTTTGCACCCTTGCTGCTGCTGTACTGCGTACGCTGCTCTCCAGCTGGCGGTAGGTGGAACCCAGACTGGCACGGCTGTCATTCACCTGCCCCATGGCAGCTTCCACAACGGCAATGGCCTTTTCCGTGCCTTCCGCTGACCGCACATCAATATCAGCAAGAAAACCCAGATCCGGATGTCCCAGGTTTTCTGAGTTTACCGCTCCAATGGAAAAACGAACCGTTTCTCCCGGGCGGATACCCACCTGAAAAGCCTGATCCGTAAAAGCACCGGAAAGCAGCGGCTGGTTGGTAAACCGGGTGTTGGCGGCTATATCATCCACTGCACGGACGGCAGCACGGATATCGGACTGGATGGCAACCCGACTCTCCGGAGACTGACCGGCACTGCCCGCCTGCAGCACCTTTTCACGGATACCGTGCAGGGTAGCACCTATGCCAGCAAGCCCACCCTCTGCTACCTGGGCCAGGCTCACGGCATCACTGGCATTGCGCATGGCCTGCCCGAAACCTCTGGCCTGAGAAAACAGATGATTACTCAGGGTCAGCCCGGCAGGATCATCGGCGGCTTTCTCAATCTGAAGCCCGGACCCCATGCGGGAAAGGGAGGAAGCCAAACCCTGCTGCAACCTTGCCAGCTGGCTGGCTCCAGACATGGCTGTTCCATGGGAGCTGATACGGAGAGTCATGGTGACCTCCTTTTCTGAAAGGTGGGTGTCCGTGGAGAAAAAAGGAGGTGAGCACGGACATATAAAATATAAACCATAGATTTTTTATGTCAATTTTTTCATATCGCCCCAATCTGTTTGACTTGATACCGGGTCTCCGGCTAGGATTAAAAATGCCGTTGATTCACCCCAAAAGGAGATTCCTCATGCCTTCTGTCACATGGTACGGTCATTCCTGTTTTGCTGTTGAATGGGAAACAACAACCCTCCTCATCGATCCTTTTTTTGAAGGAAATCCCACAGCCCCCGTGGGTCAGGAAACCATAGGGAAGGTGGACTGTATTCTGGTCACCCACGACCATGATGACCACCTTGGAGATACCCTTGCCATTGCCGCACGAACCGGTGCGTCGGTCATCGCCATCCATGACCTTATCTGTCATCTTCAGGGAAATGGTCTTGATGCCCACAAGGCCATGAGCATGAACATAGGCGGCTCCGTAGAAGCAAAAGGAACACAGATCTTCATGGTACCTGCCATTCATTCCGCAGGCAGAGGTACTGCTGCGGGCTTTGTGATCCATCTGAAAAATGCCTTTTCCTTCTATCATGCCGGGGACACGGCCCTTTTCAGCGATATGGCCCTTATCGGCAGGCGCCACAACCCTGCTCTGGCCATGGTCCCCATAGACGGACGCTTCAACATGGATCCTGAAGATGCGGCAGAAGCCTGCCGCCTTCTGCAATGCCGCCAGGTGATCCCCATGCACTGGGGCACCTTTCCCATTCTTGAACCGGATACGGATCGTTTTGAGGCAGCACTCAGGAAAAAGGCTCCCGACATCCAGTGCCTTTCCATGGTTCCGGGCCAAACGCTAAAGCTGTAGGTGTTTGGCTGCGTTTCCGGTTCCGCATCCCGTTTAAAACCGTTCATAAATCCGTCGATCATTCCTTTCGCACCCATACCCGATGCCCCGGTCCTGAAAACAACAGACACAGGCCCGCACCCAGCTCATCCTCCCAAAAAAAAGGGTGTCCCATGCTATCCAGGCTCCCCATTCTTCCCATACTCTGGATATTCTGCTCCCTGGCGTCCCCATGGCTTCTGCCCTTTCCCGCCCTTTCTCTGGAACTGCCGAACAACACCCTGCTTCCGGGCTCCTTTTTCAATCAGAACCATATAGCCCAGGAACTGGTCCAGAAACACGGCAGTATCATGCTGCTGGTTGATCCGGCCACAGGCAAGATAGAAGATGCCAATGCAGCAGCCTGGCATTTCTACGGTTATCCGGAGCTCCTGCAACAAAACATCAAAACCATCAATCAGCTTGACCCGGAAGAAATCGAAAAGGAAATGCACAGAGCCGGAGAGCTCCGTCATAATTTTTTTCTTTTCCGGCATCGTCTTGCAGATGGCCGTATCCGTGATGTGGAAGTTACCTCCTATCCTGTGACAGTGGGCCAGCGTACCCTTCTCTTTTCCATTGTTGTGGATGTAACAGACCGCATACAGGCAGAAACAGAAAACCGACAGCGGGAAAAACAGATACGCATACTGATTCTCACAGGGCTTCTTCTGCAATCCTTTCTGTTTTTTCTTCTCTTTCAAAGTCGCCAGAAACGAAAAAACATGGAGGAACGTCTACGGGCCATCATTGATCACAGCCCCCTCCTCATATCCGAAATAAGTGCAGCAGGCCGTTATCTTCTCTGCAACAACGAAACAGCCCGCACCTTCGGCTTACAAAAAGAAGAAATCATTGGCAAATATTTTACGGAATTACTCCCGGAAAAAACAGCCGCCCTCTTCATGCATCGCCTGGCGCAAATCCAGCGCACCCGAAAAGCCATTTTCGTAGAAGACCGGATATCTACGGCCCATGGAGACCGCGATTATGAAACCGTACTTTTTCCCCTTTTTGACTCGGCGGGAAACATCCGTTCCATTGCAGGAATTTCCCATAATGTCACGGAAATCAAACACTATAACCGGGAAAAAAAGGCCCTGCAGACCCAGCTCATAGATGCTCACCGCATGGAAGCCATTGGCATGCTGGCAAGTGGAATTGCCCACGATTTTAACAATATTCTATTCCCCATCATGGGCTATGCGGAAATGCTGCTCATGCATATACCACCGGAAGATCCAGGCCATGCCAAACTCAGTGCCATTCATACGGCCGCCCTGCGGGGCAGAGACCTCACCCATCAGATTCTCACCTTTGCCAGAAAAGAGCATCAGGAACCCCGGGCATTGAAACTGCAACCCATCATCAAAGAGGTACTGAAATTCATAAGAGCTACCATTCCCAGCTCTATCCGCATCCGGACCTATATCCAGAATGACTGCCGCCCCGTAAAAGCAGAGCCTGCCCATATCCACCAGATCCTGATGAATCTTATTACCAATGCCTACCATGCCATGGAAACGGCAGGCGGTGACATGCAGATTCACCTGAAGGAAATTTATGTGGACAGACCCACGCATGTGAACCCGACCATGGCCGCAGGGAATTATATAAGATTAAGCGTAAAGGATACCGGTACCGGAATTTCCCCCCAGAACCTTGATAAAATTTTTCAGTCCTTTTTCACAACCAAAGAAAGGGGGAAGGGAACCGGCATGGGGCTTTCCGTTGTCAAGGATATAGTGGAAAAATGCGGAGGGTATATACAGGTGGAAAGCCATGAAGGGCAAGGCTCTTCCTTTCACATCTATCTGCCCGTAACCACCGCGTCCAATTCTGAAGAAACCATTGCGCCCACAAAAAAACGGCAAGGCGGCAATGAGCATATTCTTCTGGTGGATGATGAAAAAGCCATTATCAAACTTCAGGAAACCATACTGCGTTCTTTGGGGTACACAGTCACTTCCTGCACGGAAAGCAGTCAGGCACTGGCCTGTTTTGCAGCCAGCCCCCATGATTTTGACCTTGTCCTGACAGATATGCACATGCCGGAGATGTCGGGAGATCGCCTTGCACAAGCCATTCTGGCCATCCGTCCCCGGACCCCCATCCTTATCTCCACCGGCTTCAGTGAAAACCTTACGGAAGAAAAATTGTCGGCACTGGGTATCCGTGGGCTCCTCACCAAGCCCGTAACAGCAGGTGATCTAGCGGCAAAAATCCGTCAGGTTCTTGATGCAGCCTGACATGAAACTGCCCGGAGCAGGGCATATACCCGCTCTGCCAAAAACCGAAAACGAGCATTCCCATATTCAGACATCTATGGAAAGACAATGGTCAAAATGCCTGCGCCCTTTCAGCTGCTGGTGGCTGATCACAATCAAAATACCATCCTTCTGCCTGCTGCGAAGCATGGCAAGAAGCTGGTCTGCTGTGGAGCTGTCCAGTCCTTCAAAGGGTTCGTCCAGAACAAGAATGGGCGTTTCCATCAACAGCAGCCGTACAAGGGCCAGCCGCCGTGCCTGTCCGCCGGAGACCCCCGTTCCATAATCCCCCAGCTGGGTATCCAGACCATCGGGCAGCTGCCGGGCCCAGTCGCCCAGCCCCACAGCATCCAGAAGGTCGAACAGCTCATCCTCTCGGGCCAGAGGTTTTGCCAGACAAAGATTTTCCCTCAATGACATGGGGAAAAGATGCACGTCCTGATCCAGAAGCCCCACACAACGACGGAGACAACGTTCTTCCACATCCTCCATGGGGACGCCATTCACCCGGATGGCTCCTCCCATGGGGCGCAACCAGCCAGTCATCATCAGGGCCAGAGTTGATTTACCGCAGCCCGAAGGGCCTTCCATCCACAAAGTCCCGCCTTTCTGCAGCAAAACAGAAACATCCCTGGGCCCTGTAACGGCATTCTGCTGACGGCCGCTGATGCCCTCAAGGGATAAAGAAGGGGCTCCGGAAAGAACAGTGACTTTCCTTTTTTCTTCCTGTTCTCCCTGCACCGCTTCCAGAAGCCGGTCCCGGGCTCCAAGGGTAAAACCAAGGGCCTGAAACGTTGTGGATAAGGGTAAAAGAACTTCCACAAACCCGAGCATGACACACACAAGACCGACCAGCACTGCCGCAGAAAAATGGTCTTCCTGGACAGCCCTGCCTCCATACAGGAGAACCATCCACAGGGCGGCGGAAAGGGAAAGAAAAATAAAAAACTGAGCAGCCACTCCCAGGCTCTGCAGGTGCCACTGGTTCTTAAGAATATCCTGATCCATGGAGGCAATGGCCTTACGCCTTGCCAGAAAGGCTCCTGTCGTACGAAGGGTGATAAGACCAGCCATAGTTTCCAGAACGAACTGTCTGCGCCTTCCCGCCATAGCCGTATGGGAACGGCTGAGCCGAAGTACTGGAGGCAGGATCAGCAATGGCAGCAAACCACACAGAGAAAGCATAAAACAAATAAACAGCACGGAAAGAACAGGAAAGATCCAGAAAAGTACGGCCCCGTAAAGCAGGCAAAGCCCCGCGGCCCAAATCCATGGAGAAAGCGCCCGCAGAGGCCACTGATCCAGAAGGTCAATATCCGCCAGCATGCGTTGCATAAGATCACCGCTGCCAAAGCCCGCCATACGAAAACGGTTCATCATGGAAAGACCGTCAAAAAGCCAGATTCGCAGGCGCTGCAGAAGACGCAGTACCCCATCATGGGATACAATGCGCTCTCCGTACAGGGCAAGCGTCCGGGTAATGGCAAGGAGCCGTATAAAGGCTGCAGGCTGCAGATAATTGAAGCTGTGCAGGGTAACAAGAGACAGCCCCGCCACTCCCGCAGCGGTGATAAACCAGCCGGAAACGGCAAGCAACAGCACGGCTGCCCCCAACCCCAGTGCACCCAGCACCAGCCCCGCCCATCCCATGGACCCCTGCAGAAAAAACAGAGAACGCAGAGGAAGATCTTTCTTGCCTGAATCGTCCCGAAACAACCCCGACTTTTTTGGCAGCACGTCCTTTTTGATTTCCACAGTCTCTTTTCCCTGATACAGGCCTGTGCCTGCCTGCTTGGCCCCTGGCGGCAGGTCTTGACCAGAACTCTCCATATGATAGTCATTTAGCGGATATAAACCCACAAACGGACGCCCCTTTCCGACTGTTCCGCAGACATCCGGAAAATAGCATGATAGTATTCTTTTCCTGCTATCCGGTCATGCTTTTTCCGATCTTTTCCCACTCATTGCAGGGAGAGGACAGGGCTTGTCAGGCCAGAGACAGGAGAAAAACCCCGAATCCGGGCACATTCACCCGATTCATGACAGAAACGGGTATGAAACAAAGCCATCTCTGGCCCCTTTCCTGCAGCAGGAGTAAAAACCGTAGCGGCCTTTATGAACCTGCCAGTGCAAACGAAGGAAAAGTCCTTATGAAAGCATTCAGTCCCATGCAGCGTTTCCGTTATTTTCTGGAACGCCTTTTCATCCGCGGCACTCCCTGGCAGTTTCTGGTCATGGCCACCCTCATCGGACTTATATCCATTTTAGGCGGAATCCTTGTGTATGGATCCGGTGAACCGGGAACGGGAATAGAAGACGAAATCTGGTGGGCTTTTCTGCGGCTTACGGATCCGGGTTATCTGGGAGATGATGAGGGCATATGGCGACGTACGGTTTCCACCGTGCTGACAGTCAGCGGCTATGTTCTGTTTCTGGGTGCTCTGGTCGCCATTCTGACCCAGTGGCTGGGCCGTCATATGCGCTCCCTTGAAAGGGGACTGAGCCCTGTGAATATAAACCACCATATTGTTATTCTGGGATGGACGGACCGGACCCTCCCCCTTCTCCGCGAGCTATGGCTTGCCGAAGGCAGAGTTCGGCGTTTTCTGTCCCGGTCCGGTGGCAGTGGACGCCTGCGTCTGGTTGTGCTGGCGGAGGATCTCAGGCCGGAGCTTGCCCAGGAGCTGCGCTCTGACGCCATTCTGGGCAAGCACTTCAATTCCGTCATTCTCCGGTCGGGTTCCGCACTCAACAATGAGCACCTCCATCGCGCCGCATGCCTGAATGCAGCGGCAGTCATTGTTCCTGCGAGAACCTTTGCCTATACAGGGGCTGTATCCTCGGACGTGGAAGTCATCAAAATTCTCCTGGCCCTGAACAGTCAGGCGGCAACGGCAGGGGCTGCCCTTCCCTATGTGGTCACAGAAATTCAGGAGCCGGACAAGGTACACATTGCCCGCCGGGCTTTTCACGGTCCCATGGAAGTGGTGGCCGGAGATTCCTTCATCAGCAAAATCATGATCCAGACAGTGAGACACCCTGGCTTATCCCATGTCTGTCTGGAACTGTTCCACCATGGCATCGGCCAGAATCTGTATATTCACCAGAATCCGGACCTGGATGGCTCCACCATTGACCGAATCCGGGAGGGCTTCCCTAAAGCCTGTCTCTGCGGCCTTGTACGGGAAAAAAACGGGGATTTTTCCGCCATACTGTCGCCACCGGGCCATCTCATACTGCAACCGGGAGACAGTCTTGTGATGCTGGCAAAGGATTTCGATGCCGCACGGGAATACCGCCAGCCCTGTGCGCCCCTCCATGCCAAAGAAAACACCGGGCAGACACCGGTTTCCATTCCCGTCCATACAGGCCATAAAAAAGCCATCCTCATTGCCGGATGGAGCCAGAAAGTTCCCGAACTCCTTCGGGAACTTGTTTCCCATGGCGATATGATCCAGCAGGTTACCATCTTCTCTTCCCGCCCTGTGGAAGAGCGGGTTTGTGCCATCCTGGATGCGGAAACGGGAATCGCGAACCATTTTCTGCACCATATCACAGGGGAGGTTACCAGCGAAGAAGCATGGTGCGCCATGGATCTCAGGCTCTTTGACACGATTGTTCTGCTCAGCAGCGACCGGCTGGCCTCCGGTGAGGAAGCCGATGCCCGCACCATTGTGGGCTACCTTCAGCTGGAAGCCCTTCTGGAGACCATGGAGAACAGGCCGCAGATTCTGCTGGAACTCTCCGATCCCAATAACAGACGCCTTCTCGGCCACCGGAAAGGAGAAGCCATCATCAGCCCCCTGCTTCTCGGCCATCTGCTGGTCCATGTGGCTCTCCGAAGGGAAATGCTCACCGTTCTCCACCAGCTATTCCGTGCAGGCGGACCGGAAATCACCTTCCGCAGCCCTGCTGAGTATGGTCTTACACAGGCTAAGCTATCCTTTGCCGATCTCTGCCGCAGGGCATGGGAGAAAGGGGAAACTCTGCTGGGCCTCTCCTGCTCCGGAGCCGGAGAAAATCCAACCCGGAGCCTCTGTCTCAATCCTGCACACAATGCCATTATAGAACTGAAAAAAGGGGATTGCCTGGTGGTGATTGCAGGCCAGAACCCTTCTCTACAAAAATAATCAACAAAACCGGGCCCCTACCCTACCGGTTCTGTGCCTCTGTTCGTGGATGGCAGCACACTCAATGGGGAAGAAAACCCCATCCAGACTTTCTGGCTCGCCAGAAGTCTGATATTGTAAGGAATATACTTGGTACGAAGACAACTTCAAGACTCAAAAAAAGGAAAAAATCATGAAAGGCTGGTGTGGCCGCATACTGAACGTGAACCTAAGCCGCGGGACCCTTGAGCCCGCCGAACTGAACCCGGCAGATGCCGAACTCTTTATCGGTGGCCGGGGTTTAAACGACAAAGTTCTTTTTGATCGCATCCCTCCGGGCACCGACCCCCTTGGCCCGGAAAACGTCATCTGCTTTGCTCCCGGCCCCCTTTCCGGCACGGTTCTCGGACTCACCAGCCGTGTCGAGGTCAGCACCCTGTCTCCTTACAGCGGCATTCTGGGAGACGGCAATGCGGGCGAAAGGCTGGCCCATGTCATGAAACTTGCCGGATGGGATCAGATCAATATCACAGGCCGATGTGAAAACCCCTCCTATCTGTATATCCATGAAGATGAGATTTCCCTGATTCCCTGCCCGGAGCACTGGGGCACGGATACCTGGGAATTTACCGATGCCATGCGCAACACCCACAACAGGGATATCAGTGTAGCCTGCATTGGTCAGGCAGGAGAATGTCTGGTTCGTTTTGCCTCTGTGATTGTGGATAAATACGCATCCGCCGCCAGAGGTGCCGGGGCTGTCATGGGCTCCAAAAACCTTAAAGGTATCGTGGTCCGGGGAAACAGAAAGGTGAAACTGGCCGATCCTGAAACCTTTAAAGCCCTTGCGAAGGAAGACAGAAATTTCTTTAAAACAGATCCCTTTCAAAAGGGCGTTGCCTCCTGCATAGGTTCCCACCACGGCATCCTCAACTGGTTTCCGGGCTACCGGAATTATGAAGACTTCTGGGACAGAAGCAAGATCCCTGCAGCCATTCAGCCCGAAGCCTTCAAGGAATATGAGGTCCGTCGTACGGGCTGCCGGAACTGTACGGTGCAGTGTAAAAACCGTTTTGAAATCCCCAAAGGACGCCGAGCCGGAGAGCAGGGCGAAGCCATGGAATATGAATGCGTTTTCTGCCTCGGCACCAACTGCGGCATCACCGATCCTGTGGTGATCATGGAAATGGAAAACCTCTGCGACCGCTATGGCATGGATATTATTGCGGCAGGCAACACCATAGCCATGGTCAAGGACCTTTTCCATATGGGCGATATCACCCTTGAAGATACGGGGGGACTGGATCTGTCATGGGAAAATGCCGACGATCAGGTGGAGCTGCTGCACCGAACGGCCCTGCGACAGGGGTTCGGCAACATTGTGGCGGAAGGCCTTTACCTTGGCGCAAAGATTCTGGGAAAAAGGGCCATGGATGTCTGTTACCACGTGAAAGGCCTTTCCAGAGGCCCTTATAAATCGGGCATGTTTGCCCTGGCCCACGCCACCAGCACCCGAGGTGCCGACCATCTCAGGGGACGGAGCTGGGCCTATGGAGAAAATGACGGCGATCTTTTTTCTAAACTGAAAAGCGAAGGCCGTCTTCCCGCAGACATGGCTGATAACCCCGTATCCGCCCTTATCGTCTCCGAAAGGGCCTGTACCCTTGCGGACTGCATCGGCCGATGCAAGGGTGCTGTCAACTCCTGGAGCTGTGCAGTCCCCCTTGTAAACCAGTACCCTCTCATGGAAGGGCTGGCCCGGCTCATGACCGCCGCCACAGGCATTCCCTATACGGAAGAACGCCTTGCCGAAACCGCAGACCGGGTCTATCTTCTGGAAAAGGCCTTGAATGCCCGCTTCGGAACCCGCAGGCAGGATGACAGGCTGGTATTGCACAAAGATCTTCTGGGAACAGAGGAGGCTGCCAAAGAGCAGGAAAAGCACGAAGCCATGCTCACCGCCTATTATGAAGCGTCCGGTCAGGATGTGGTAACGGGGATTCCCACACGCAGAAAACTGGAAAAGCTGAAGCTGGGCTTTGTGGCCAATACCCTTGAAAAAGAACTGCCCCTTGATCCATGGGACGGCCCGAAACCATGGCCCCTGGATGTCTACCCGTCAGGGGAAAAAAGGGTATAGTTTTTATAATTTCTGAGTAACCACAAGTTACTTAAGGATAAAACGCGCTGCGTGCCGTGCGTTGCTATTCAGTACAACCATCGTTTGGTAAGAGCCATACTTGTCAAGCAGGTTCATGGGCACCCAGGCTGTTTGTTCGTGACTCAATCCGGCACTCAAGCTGAAAACCGCAAGCCCCTTTACGGGAGCAAAAATGTTTAAGGATCTTGAGTACCGGAATACGAAACAATTGTAACGTCACTTACAAACGGCAGGGCACCTTACACCATAACTAAGTTGCTGAAATTGCAATGCTGAAATGTAAAAAAATAATGCACACCGAAAGGACATGCATTTACCAATGGACAATCCTGTAAAACCTGTTCAAACCCTCACCATCTGCATGGGCAGTTCCTGCTTTTCCAAGGGGAATAATCTCAATGCCGCGGCCATCGAAGCCTTTATCCAAAAAAACAGGCTCACGGAGTCCCTTACGGTACAGGGCTGCCTCTGCGAGCAGCACTGCAAAAACGGCCCCAACATCACCATTGACGGCGAACTGATTCAGGGGGTTCAGCCGGGAATGATCCATGATCTTCTGGCCCATAAAATCAGGCGGCAAAAATCATGACTCGAATCAAAAGCCCCATCTATACGGAAAAAACCCGCTGTCAGGACTGCTATAAGTGTATCCGGGAATGTCCTGTCAAAGCCATTCGTGTGGAAAAGGGGCACGCCATCATCATTCCGGACCAGTGCGTACTATGCGGTCACTGTGTTGTGGCCTGTCCTGCCCAGGCCAAAAAAGTAAGGGATGACCTGGCGCAGGCACGCCAGATCCTGAAGCTGAAACCAAAAGTAATTGTATCCCTTGCGCCTTCCTTTGCCGCTGTCTATCCGGACATCGAACCGGGTCAGCTGATCGCGGCCATCAAGTCTCTGGGTTTTTACGGAGTTTCCGAAACCGGTATCGGTGCAGATCTGGTATCCGCCAAAATTGCTCAGGATCTCTCGATGGCCGAGAACAGTTCTGAGACGGATCCGCGGGACCATATGGAAAGGCTCTATGGATATCGGGTGCAGTTCCGGTCACAGGAATCCACAACAGGACCACAGCCCTTTCATCAGCCAAAACTCTTTTTATCATCGGCCTGTCCTGTGGTTGTGGAATTCATCAAACACTACATGCCGGAACTCAGCCCCTGTATTACGGACTGTGCCTCCCCCCTGCTGGCCCATGCCAGATATCTGAAAGAAAAGTACGGAAAAGAAACAGGCATTGTATTTATCGGCCCCTGCATCGCCAAAAAAAAGGGAAGCGGATACCTGGGATGCTGTGGATGCCGCCATTTCTTTTACGGACTTAAACCGCTGGTTTGAAGATGAAGGCATCCGTCCGGCTGATCATAAGGCCGCCAAAAATACCTTTATTCCTGTCAAGGCAGCCAAAGGCAGCCTGTATCCCATTGAAGGGGGCATGATTGCCTCCATCCGGAAGTATGCTCCCCTCCGGAATGTGCACATGATGAGTGTCACAGGACTGAAAGAGATACGCAAAACCCTTGAAGGCATAAAGCCTTCTGAGCTTTCCGCTCCTCTCTTCATGGAACTTCTTTCCTGTCCCGGAGGCTGCATCAACGGACCGGGAGTCTGTGACGATACCCAAAGGGCTTTCCGGAGAATCCGCCTTCTCGAATATGCCCTGAAGGCCAGAAATACCCTTACGGAAAAACTGCCCGACATGCACGGTACCCTTCCGGTGGAAAGACATCTCCCCATCGAACATTCCGAGGAAACAATTCAGGCCGCCCTCCGTCAGATAGGCAAGCGAACCGTTCAGGATGCCCTGAACTGCGGAAGCTGCGGTTACGACACGTGCAAAGCCTTTGCCATTGCCATGCTGGAAGACAGAGCCGAAAAAACCATGTGTCTTTCCTACATGAAAACCCTTGCCCAGACCAAAGCCAATGGCCTCATCAGGGCCATTCCGGCAGGGGTTGTCATCTGCGACAATCAGTTAAAGATCATTGAGTGCAACCGCTACTTTGCCAGAATGATGGGAGAAGACGTACTGTCCATGTTTGAAGTACGGCCGGGCATGGAAGGAGCCAGCCTTGAAAAAGTCACCCCTCTGGCCCGTTACTTCAAGGATGTCATCAGCCTCAACGGACTGGACCTTATCAACAGAGACGTGCGTGAAGAAAATAACATTTTCCACCTAACTATTTTTTCCATTGAAAAAGGAGAAAGCGCCTGCGGGGTACTGCAGGATGTGACAGCTCCCCAGATTCAAAAATCCAGGGTGATTGATGAAACAAGACGGGTCATCAATAAAAACCTGAAACTGGTTCAGAAAATTGCCTTTCTCCTTGGTGAGAATGCCGCTGAAACAGAGGCCATACTGAACTCTGTGATAGAATCCTTTTCAGGAGATGAGGACAGGGACGCATGATTCATATGCCAGCGGCGGAAAGCTTTATTGAGGTGGACCATCATCAGATCTTCAAACATAAAGAAGGGGCCGGAGGAGATACCTTTTTGTCCCAGAAAAATGAAAATGACGGCAGGGTGATCACCGTCCTTTCAGACGGCCTGGGATCGGGTATCAAAGCCGGTGTGCTCTCCACCCTTACGGCTACCATGGCGCTCAAATTTGTGGCTTCCAATATCCCCATCAAACGTGCCGCCAGAACCATCATGAATACCCTCCCCGTATGCAGACTGCGGGAAATCAGCTATGCCACATTCACCATTGTGGATATTGAACCGGGTCTGCAGGTGAGGATCATTGAATTTGATAATCCGGGCTATTTTCTTATCCGTGACAGACAGCTCTTCACACCGGAAAAGCACAGCAGCATCATAGAAAGAAAAAATAAAAAAACGGCACCGCCTCACAATGCCACCATGTACTATTCCAGCTACCATGCCCTTCCCGGCGACAGACTGGTCTTTTTCTCCGACGGCGTCACACAATCCGGCATGGGAAGCCAGGGCTTTCCCTTTGGCTGGGGCGAGGAAAGGGTCAGGGATTTCATACTGGATAAAATCCGTACGGCTCCTTCCATCAGCGCAAGGGAACTGGCCCGTTCCATTGTGCAACGGGCACTCTTCCATGACCAGTACAAAGCTAAAGACGATATCACCTGCGGCGTCATTTACATTCGCAGCCCAAGGGATCTGCTGATTGTCACCGGTCCTCCCATGAATCCGGACCATGACAGCGAAATGGTCCGGCAGTTCACATCCTTTAAAGGCTCCCGAATCATTGCAGGCGGTACCACTGCGGGCATCATATCCCGCCACACCGAAAGACCCTGCCGGACCGACCTGAAGAATCTGGATCCTGTTATTCCGCCGGCGTCGGAAATGGAGGGAGCGGATCTGGTTACGGAAGGCATTATTACCCTCGGCAGGGTTGCGGAAATTCTGGAACAGAAGACCAACATCGTCACCGGAACCATTGCTTCCGGCATCCGGCAGAATGCCGCCGATAAAATCATCGATATGGTCATCAACCACGACCGCATCGTTTTTCTGGTGGGTACCAAAATCAACGAAGCGCACCAGGATCCCAACATGCCCGTAGGCCTGGAAATCCGCCGGAATATCGTAAAAAAAATACAGGGGCTTCTCGTGGATCATTATCTTAAGGAGGTCAGCATCCATTATCTCTGATGGCAGGACCGGATCAGAATCCGTGGTCCTGACGGATTCTCACAAAGGAGGCGAACTTAGGTATGCCGGAATCATAGCGTCCGTAATACTGAAAGGTGATCACACTTCCCACGGGAGGAGGCTGCTCCCTGTTCTGATCCGTAAAACCGCTACCAATGCGAAACTCCTTCCCGCTTTCCAACTCCCTGACAAAAAGGGAGCCCATTTTTCCGCTGTTACGACCCCGGCCCGGAACATGGGCCAGTACCAGAGCTTCCCCGTCCTCGGAACTTTTCACCTTCAGAATCTGTGCACTGCGCCCTTTCTCATACAGGGCATCCGGATCCCGTACAATAAGGCCCTCCCCCCCCATTCCTTCAATAAAAGCAAGCTCCTCTGCCAGATGCCGGGTATCCTTAACGGGTTTCTGGTCAATCACAAAGGCCGAGTCCGACGGATTCTCCGTAAACCAGGCCACCGCTTTGCCAATGCGGATACGGAAAGGCTCTGGATCTCCGGGCAAATCAAAAATACCCATACGGATATCCTTCCACCCCTCATGGGGATACTGTTTCATAACCATGGAAGCTGTTTTCTCAAAACTCTGCCGACCGGCCCACAACTCCCCTTCCACAGCAAAGGGAGGCAGACCGGCCACAAAAAACTCCGGCGGATGAAAGGGGGTACCGTTGCGGCTCCACAGATTTCTGCCATCCCAGTACGCACGGATACCATCCAGTTTTTCACTCATCCACCAGCCGTCAACTACGGCTCCTTCCGTATAGACATGGGGCCGCATGGGCTCGTGATCCATGGCGCAAAGAATCACTGGAGGAAAAAACAACATACACAAAAAAATGAACAGCCTCCGGCAGCACCCGAACCCTGCCATTTATCCTCCCCTCATTATCTCCATGGAATCTGTCACAGGTCCTGCAATCCGCCCTCCATCAACAAGAAAAAGGTCATCCAACCATTCCAGCCCCTCCAGGTGATGGGTGGCAAGGATAAGGGTTTTGCCCTCACTTACTTTTCCCAGCTGCCGACGCACGGACCTCGCCGTTTCCGGATCCAGATGGGCTCCCGGCTCATCCAGAATCCACAGCCAGGAATCCTGGAGAAGGGCTCTTGCCAGCGCAAGCCGCTGGAGCTGCCCGCCGGAAAAACCGCGGCCGCCTTCCCCCATGGGACTGTTCAGCCCCTGAGGCAGGGCCTTCATGAAATCCAGAGCCCCGGCTTTCTGCAAAATCCGCCAGATTTCCGTATCAGAAGCGTCCGGGCAGCCAAGACGTACATTTTCACCCACACTGCCGGAAAACCACTCCGGACTCTGGCCCAGCCAGACTATCTGCCTCCGATACCGTTCCGTATCCAGGCCATCCAGCGGCATGCCGTTTACAAGAATACGGCCTTCTGAAGGCCGGTCAAAGGCCAACAGAAGCTGCAGAAGGCTGCTCTTCCCTGCGCCACTGGGACCCACCAGCCCCACCCTTCTGCCCGATCCGATGAACATACTTACATCCTTGAGCACCGCATCCCGTTCATCAGGCTGCCAGACTACCTTTTCCAGAGTGATGGTTGGAGGGCCTTCGGCCTCCCAAACAAAACGACCGCCGCCAGAAGAATCCCTGAACGTTTCCGCAAGGGGCCGCAGGGCAGAGGCCGCCGCCATGGCCTGGGCTTTTGCATGATAGTCAGCACCGAAACGGCGTAAAGCCATGTAGTATTCGGGTATCAGCAGAAGAATAAAAAGGCCGGCGTAAAGGGAAACGGGTACCGTACCTCTGGCCCATGGCACATGACCCAGCAGTCCCATCCCCAGATAAACGGCTGTCAGGGCAATGGACAAAGAAGCAAAGAGTTCCAGAACGGCTGAAGAGAGGAAGGCCAGCCGCAGTACGGAAAGGGTTCGCTCTCTGTAGGCACCGGCAGCCAGTGCCAGTTTTTCACGGGCTGGATCCACCGCATTGAGCTGGCGCAGTACGGTCAGTCCACGGAGAATATCCCTCATGCGACCAGCCAGAAGGGACAGTGCCTCCAGCTGCTGCCTGCCTGCCCGTGCTGCCTCATTGCCAACCAGCATCATGAAAAATGGAATCAGGGGCGCTGTCACCATGAGAAGCAGGGCCACAAGCCGACTATGTGGCCATACCGCAAGAACAATGACAACAGGGGTTACCACAGCCAGAATCTTCTGTGGCAAATAGCGAACAATATAATCATCCATGGCATCCACCTGCTCCAGTACCATGGCCGAAAGTACACCGTCTCCGCCCATACGGCTTCTCAGAGGACCGGCGTCGGCAATCCGGTCCAGCAGCTCCATACGGAGTCGATGCCGCAGCACAAGGCCGGCCCGCAAGCCCCAGAAATCCTTTGCTGCAAGAAAAAAAGGCCTGCAAAAAAAACAGAGCCCGAGAAGCCAGAAGCTCTGCATGGAAAAAACCTTTTTCAAGGCCAGTCCCACCAGGAGGTCTGCCAGAAAAAAGCACTGAAAAACCATAACTACAGCGGCCATACTGCCTGAGAAGGCAGACAGGAGAAGAAGGCCCCGCACCCGTTTTACCTGATCCTGCAACCAGAATGCTGCTTGCTTTTCTCCTGCAGCCCTATCCTTTTCTTCCCCCACAGCCCTATTCCTTTACCGTAACAGGCAGCCGGATCACCACACAGAAACCATTATCCATATTATAGGCTCCAACGGAGCCGCCATGACGCCGCAGGGCCTGTCCCGTGATGGCAAGACCAAGACCCACGCCGCCGGTTCGCCTGTCCCTGTCATCGTGAACCCTGTAAAAGGGCTCAAACAGTCTCGGGATTTCCTCGTCGGGAACTCCCGGTCCGGGATCCGTCACACGGAGCACCGCTTCCCTTCCCTCAAGGGTAAGGGAAACCCGAACCTCACCTTCTTCCGGCGTATAGCGCAGGGCATTGCGCACCACATTCTCCACCGCCCTGTGCAGAAGAGTGGACGATCCTTCCATAACCAGCCCTTCCTCTCCGGAAAAAATCACAGAGCGGTTCTGCCCCTGGGCCTCAAAATCCGCATCCGCTACCACATCCATAACCAGCTTGGAAAAATCCAGGCTGGCACAGACCACTCCTCCACCGTCTCCGGAACTCAAGCGGGCAAGGGTCAGAATTTCTCCGATCATGGTATTGAGCCGCTCCATCTCCATTTCCATACGAACCAGCGCACCCGGATCACCGCCCCCTTTTCGTGCCAGTTCCAAGGCAACGGCCATTCGCGCAAGGGGAGACCGCAACTCATGGGAAATGTCCCTCAACAGCCTGTCCCTTGCATCCAGCAGATCGGCCATACGGCCGGTCATGGTATCAAAATCTCTGGCTAGCAACCCCAGTTCATCCTGCCTTTTTCCCATATAAGGAGCCACTCGAACGGAAAGATTCCCTTCTGCCACAGTGCGGGTGGCAGAACGGAGCCTTGCTATGGGACCGGTGATATGCCGGGCAATGGCCCAGCAAAGAATAACGGCCAGAAGTATGGAGCTCCAGAAGCGGATACCCAGATCCTTGGGGAAACGAAAAATAGGACGTTCCGCATGGTGAGGCATGGGCAACAGGCCCGTCATCAGCCAGGATTCTCCTCCATGAAAAAAGGGAGCCACCACAATGATCTCCCTTTCCATAAACCGCACTCCGCCCTCTGCTCTGTCCGAAAACAAGGCCAGCACCTCCTGCACCGGCTCGGGAAGGGAATCCCCGGATACGGTTTGAAGATCGGGATAAAGAAGCCAGGTTCTTGTCCGCATTTTTTCTAAAAAACGCTTCCTGTAATCCAGATAGCCCTCCAGGCCCTCATCCCGCAACACGGCAACGGCACCATACCCATAGAGCTCCACGGTCTGCCGGAACATCTCCTGACGCTCATGGCGCACCCGCTGCCTGTGTTCTCCCCACGGGCCCTTGGAAGCCGTGAAAGCCAGCATAACGGAAAGGGCCATGCTGGCAAGTGTGAAACCCAGAAATCCAAAAAACAGTTTAAAAAACAGTCTGTGCATCAACAGTCCCCGGTTATGGTAAAGTCGCCCCTGTCTACTCCCCACCTGTGAACGCATAGAGATACCCAACCCCCCTTATGGCACGGATCCGCTCCACACCATCCGGCCGTGACCCAAGCTTACGGCGCAGACTGCTCACATGCACATCCACACTGCGGTCATAGGGGCCGAGGGGCCTGCCCAAAACCTCGGTAGAAAGGCGTTCCCGGCTTATGGTTTCTCCCGCATGGGCCAGAAAAAGTGCCAGCAGATCAAACTCCACCATGGTGAGTGTCACAACCTCACCGCCCCTCAATGCCCGTCTGCTGCCCGGATACATCCTCACATCTCCCATCTCCACCGGCCGTGTCTCCTCAGGCAGACCAGCACCCTCCCCATCACGGCCGCTTCGGCGCAATACAGCCCGTATCCTTGCCACAAGTTCCCTGGGATTAAAGGGTTTACTCAGATAGTCATCTGCACCGATTTCAAGCCCCACAATCCGGTCCACATCCTCACCTTTGGCCGTGAGCATGATAACCGGCAAAGAACTCCTGGACCTCAGCTTTCTCAGTACCTCCAGCCCGCCCATACCCGGCATCATCACATCGAGCACCACAAGATCCGCCACTCCGGCAAGGGCCCTCTCCAAACCATCAGCCCCGTCATGCACACCTTCCACCTCAAAACCCTCGGGTTCGAGATATTCCGCCAGAAGGGCGGTCAGCTCCCTGTCATCATCAATTACCAGAATATGCAGCATCGGGACCTCCTTTTTTCAATATCATGCCAGAGGTGCCGGCTAACGGAGCGTAAAAAATTGTAAAGATAGAACGACACCAGATTTACCAGTCTTCACCCCGCTTTACGAAAGAAAAGGCTATTCTTTTTCATGCTTCGGGATCCACCGTTTTTCCCGACCCACTTCATGCACAAGGAGGTTGTCATGTATCAGAAAAAACAGAATTTCATGCGTGGGTTTTTCTTTCTTTTCATGATCTTTTTTTTATCCCTTCCCGCCTTTGCCCAGCCGGGAAGGGAGTTTCAGCACCCCAGAGATTCGGAACAAAATGTCAGCTTGCTCGAAAAAAAACTGGGACTGGAACCATGGCAGAAAGAAGCCCTGCAGCCTCTTCTGCAAGAAATGATGGAAAAGCGCCATCATCAATGGCAGAAACTGCATGAAACCATGAAAACAGAAATGCAGGCTCTGGATGCGGAAGAGGATGCCAGACTGCAAAAAATTCTCCGGCCGGAACAACTGGCCTCTTTCCGCAAGCACAGGGAAGAAAGACAGCAAAAAGTCATGGGGCGTCATGAAAACCGAAAACCAATGCATCCAGGTACCCGGAACATACCCATGTCTGATTAAGCAATAAAAGCGGGAAGCCCTGCAGCGGCTCACCTTTCTGCAGTCAGTTTGCGGGACAACTCTCACCTTCCTGCCCATGAACTGACAAAGCTGCTCAGACACCACCGGCCCAGGAGCTTCTAGAGCATCCGGGGCCGGTTTTCACCCTCCGGCCAGACAGGTCGATCCCTTCCCGATGGCCCCCCTGCGATCCGATAAAAAAAGTTTCATTACATCAGATCAGGATCTCGGCCCAAGAAAACGGCTCACATCCATACAGGATACACCCATGGCCGCAATATCACGTATATTGGCTGCGGCCACGTCCTCGCTTCGGGCCGACGTAGCATCCACGATGCTTATCACATCATAGCCAAGGGCAAGGGCATCAAAAATGGTGGTGCGGATACATACCGGCCACTGGGTTCCGCAAACGACAAGACGCCGGATCCCCATACGCCGCAGAATAAAATCGAGCTCCGTCTGCATAAAGGCACTGAACCGGCGTTTGATAATAACAAATTCATCTTCAAGGGGTTTCAGCTCATCCACAATTTCGGCCCCTTTCGTACCGGGTACGGCAAAACCTGCTCCCTGCCTGAACAGTCCTTCCCGAATACCCTCCGCATCCACACCATCGGCCCTGTGATGACGGATCACATGAACGACGGGCAGACCTCTGCTCCGAAAAGCATCCAGAAGCTCCCGGATACGGGGAAGGGTTGCTGCCGCACCTTCTATGCATAAAGGGGCCTCCGGCAGCACAAAATCATTCTGCATATCAATGATCATCAGGGCAGATTGATCCCATAACATCGTCTTATCCTCCACTGGAAGGTTCCCTGCAGGGAGCTCCCCGCATACGGGAAAACATACAAATACAAACCATTATAATATCATATGACGGAACAGAACGGCTCGGCAGCTATTTGTCCTGTCTGGCCTTAACGGCAAAGCCCATATCCGGAATCACTTCCAGCACCAGTTTTTTCACATGGGGATAATAGGCTTCATACCGGTCCGTAAGGGTTATAAAATGGATGGAGTCATCGGATGCATTGGAAAGGGCGGGAGCCGGAGGGAGCACATTATCATAGATACGGGTTCCGGCGAGATCCGCATAATACCCGAAAGCTTCTTTATGGCGTCTGTACTGCTTTGTTCTTCTGTCCGCCTTGTTCAGAATAAAACCCAGAAGCTCAAAGGAGCGTTTTTCTCCCCGCCACTGACGGATATTTTCCATCATTTTTAATGTCAGGGGAATGGCATTGGTATTGATGCGGTTGGGCTCCAGAGGAATCATAAAATAATCCGCCATAAAGGCTCCAATGAGGGAAAAACCGTTTCTTCGAGACAGGGCTGCCGGAAGATCCACAATAATAAAATCATACTCCTTTGCCAGGGAGCTTCGGAGCCAGGCAGCCATATCCAGGGAGTCTTCCAGAGAACCGGTCTCATCAAAGTGAAGAGCCTCTTCCGGATCTGCCACCATGGCATCCAGGTTTCCGAGACGCACCTTCTTTGTTCTGGATCGATTATCTTCTTTTCTTGTAACAATATAGTCTAGGATCTTTACCTTACGGCCCAGCCTTTTTTCTCTGATGGCATGGGGCAGGGTTCTTCCCGTGGTGCGCAGCTCTGCAGAACGTTCCGGCCCTAAAATAGCATTGCAGCAGGACGCCTGCGGATCAAAATCAATAACCAGCACCCGTGATTTTTTTTTCTGAATGGTGACCGATGAAAGAAAATCCGCGAAAAAAAGAGATAGAGTGGTTTTGCCCACTCCTCCTTTATTATTATAAAAACAGATAATTCTAGCCATACCCTGTTCGCTCCATTTCCTTTCGCCATACAACAGAACCTCTGCATTGTTCCCATAAACTCTGCCAGATTTTTTTTGAGAACAACCCTTATGCCGAGTCTGCAAATTCAGGATAAAGAGTTCGCACACAATCCGGGCAGATTCCATGGGAAACCCGATCGGGAAAGGCCCTGCCCAAGCCATCGGGAACCGTCACCCAGAGATCCTCAAGGCGGAAACGCTGGCATACGGAACAGAGGGTAACGATATGCTCCACACCGCTTTCCGGTGAAGGCAGAGACGACCTCACCTGCCGGACAAACTCCCTGCTTCTGGCTTTCTGCTCCAGCTCCGCCCCGAGATTCACCACAAGACCGCGCATACGCACAGGCCTGCCTGTTTCGTCCCTTGTAACCGCGCAACCTCTGTCCATATACCAGGTATACCCGCCATCTTTTCGGCGAATGCGGTAATCAATCTGATAAATGGCAGCCCGGCCTTCCAGATAGTCCCTCATGGCCTGCATGGTACGCCCATGGTCATCAGGATGCAGTAACTCCGTAAAGGACTGGTACCCGACATTCTCAAACTCTGCAGGATCATAGCCCAGCATGGTGACCTTCAGATCATTACAGGTGACGCGGTTGCACACCGTATCCCACTCCCACCATGCAAACCTTGAGTCCATCAGCTCTTTTTCCATAAAAATCCGCAGGCCATCCAGAAACACCGTTTTATCCATTCGCCATCTCCAGTGAGTACATCATGGAAACAGAAGAGACTGTCCGAAAACCAGTGGGAATAGCCAACAAGATGTACTATATAGGCATTGTCAGCCCCAAAACATACCGTATATTGCACACAGTGTTACCCCGCCAGTTTTTTTCAAACAGCATCATACCCAACCATTCATACCAACCAACCCAGCCGTCTTGACCTCCCTATCCTTTCCCTTTATTGTCGTTTTGTCCCAGCAAGACCCCAACTCCAGAAAAGGCTTCCCATGGAAACCAGACCCCCCATTTCCCTTTGTCCTGTCACACTTCTCGACTATCGCAAGCGTATCTGTGATGCCATGAATTTTATCAGCCAAAATCTGGAAAACGAGCTGTCTCTGGAAGAAATTGCACAGGCTGCCATTTTTTCACCTTTTCATTTTCACAGAATTTTTACAACACTTACGGGAGAAAGCGTTGCCGCCTTCACCCGCAGACTCCGACTGGAACGGGCAGCCAACCGTCTTCTTCAGGACCAACGGACACCCATAACCCGCATCGCCATGGACGGCGGTTTTTCCAGCTCCCAGAACTTTGCCAAAGCCTTTCGCCAGCATTTTACCATGAGCCCTTCAGCCTACAGGAAAAGCAAGACAGGAAACACTTGCCGCAAACCCGGAAACGCTTTCCATCGGGATTTCCCCTATGCTGCGGACATGATGCCTGCAGGCAGTCCTTTTTTTCAAAACCTGAAAAACCGAAGGGAGCTGACCATGAAAGGAAGTATAGAACAAATTCCCGCCTACCGGGTCGCCTATATCCGAAAGATGGGTGCCTATGGACATGAAATCTGTGAACAGGCCTTTGGAGAACTGATGACCTGGGCCGGTCCCAGAGGATACCTCGAAGCCGGAACTGTTTTAGGTGTCTACTGGGATAACCCCGAAATAACCCCACCGGAAAAATGCCGAATGGACGCCTGCATCACCCTTCCTGATCCTGCTGAACCAGATGGAGATATCAGCGTTCAGCAACTTCGTGGCGGGCCCTATGCCGTATGTCGCTTTGAAATCGCCAACGCAGATTTCCCAAAAGCCTGGAATGAAGCCTTTATCTGGTTCATGGAACAGGGCTATGCCTGTGATGACAGCCCCTGTTATGAACGCTACCACACCAGCCCGGAGGAACACCCCGAAGGAAAATGGATCGTAGACATATGCATGCCGCTAAAGCCGGCCTGAAAAAAGCGTCTTATCCATAGATCAGACTACCCAAAAGCAGCGCGGCAGAAGAGCCGAAAATAGCCACAGAGTTTCCGGCTCTTCTGCTGATTCACATCCAACAGAACACAAACAAAGGATAAGCACTGACAGAACCCGTTCAAAATCTTACAGAAAGCAACGCCTGAAGACGGCATGGGACAGACAGCTTTTTTTCTCCATGTCCCCAAAAACCTTTTTCCCATTACCAGGCACCAACCAAAAAAGGCATGCCCTTACGGACACGCCTTCATGGTCTGCAATCAAAAAAAATCAGTGGCGCCCGGTCTGGATCAGCTCACTTTCAATACGGCCTGCAATGTCCAGTGCCTGGGTCATTAAGTCATGAATGGCAAACAGTTCCTTTTTCAGTTGGCGGATCCCGCCATTGGGAAGGGGAGGAAGGGAGGCTTCCGCAAAAAGGTCTGAGAGAATTTTCGCTTTGCCAGAAAGGCTCTCCATGCGCTCGGAAAAAATTTTCACTTCATCGGCCCACTTGCGAAGCTCCTTTTTCTGAATGTGACCTGACCCTTCAAAACGGGGCTGCAAAACACTGATGTCATAGTCCGGACTGCGAAAAGTGAGGGAAAACATAATGGCTGCTCCTTACATCAACATGGGTTACACGATGAATTGACACAAAAAAAACTCTTTTTCTGCGCCATTTCAAGCCTGATCAGTGCAGGTTATACGGAAAAACTTTTTTCTGGCCGCATACCCGCCTTTGTTTTTTCATAGCATTTTCCCTGCCATCCGAAGCACCATTCCCTTACAAACTGAAATCAAAACCACATATATACCAGTAAATACCTAAAATAAAAAAAGATATTTATTCAGCCATTACAACACCCCTTCTTCCTGTCCGAAATCCTCCGCCACCAGATAAAACACAAAAACAGTCATAAAATGAACAGTCGCTACGCATTGAGTGGATATGTCTGTGGACCATCATGCCGCATAGAAAAAAACAATCCGAAGGCAAAAATACATTGAAAGGAACAATTTGATCCAGCCCCACAGTATTGCTTATATCTATGCCCCATACGGATTTGCATATAAAAAATCTTGAAAAACAACCTGTGCAAAGGAGCAGATCATGAGCGATCCACGCTACGAAGCCATGTGGGAAAAACTCAACCTCGACATTCCGGCCCACGATGCCCTTCTCGGTGTGCTGGGCCAGTTTTACGGTGATATTTACATGTCCCAGAAAGGTCGCCTTCAGGGTATGGAATATCTGGATTTTGTCCTGAGCGAAGTCCATGGCCTCAGGATACAGGAACTGCAGGAAGCCAAATCCAAAGGGCATAAAATCATTGGCACCTTCTGTGTTTTTGTTCCTGAAGAGCTTACCCTTGCAGCCAACGCCGTTCATATCGGCCTCTGTTCCGGTGCGGATGCAGGCACAGAGCAGGCAGAAACCCTCCTGCCCAGAAACACCTGCGCCCTCATCAAGTCTTTTGTGGGGTTCAAGATGGCCAGAATCTGCCCTTTCACGGAATCCTGCGATATGGTGGTGGGAGAAACCACCTGTGACGGCAAGAAAAAAGCCTATGAGACCTTTGGCGAAATGGTCAACATGCATGTCATGGAGCTGCCCCAGACCAAATCCGATGCCGCCAGAGCCCTCTTCCGCAGCGAAGTCCTTCGCTACAAGGAAAAACTGGAAGCCCTTACGGGCAACACCATCACAGTGGAAAAGCTCCGGGCAGCCATCAGCACCGTGAATAACAAACGCAAAGCCCTGCAACGTCTGGATGCCCTGCGCAGCGCCGACCCTTCCCCCATCTCCGGAAGGGACGCCCTTTTGATCCATCAGGTGGCATTTTATGATGATCCCGTCCGTTTCACCGCTTCCATCAATGCCCTCTGCGATCAGATGGAAACCCGCGTTAAGAAGCAGGAAGGCGTAACAGCCAAAGGCACGCCGCGCATTCTCCTTTCAGGCTGCCCCATGGCCGTTCCCAACTGGAAGCTGCCCTACATCACCGAAAGTTCAGGCGCTGTCATTGTGGGAGAGGAATCCTGCATCGGAACCCGCAACATCCGCAACCTCACCGATGAAAAGACAGAGGATATGGATGGCCTCATTGATGCACTGGTGGACCGCTACATGGAAATCGACTGCGCCTGTTTCACCCCCAATACGGAACGCATGGGGCATGTGGTCTCCATGGCAAAGGAACTGAAGGCAGACGGCGTGCTGCACTACGGTCTCATGTTCTGCCAGCCCTATGCCAGTGAAGCCATCCGGCTGGAAAAGGTACTCCGAAAAGAAGAAATTCCCATGCTGGCCATTGAAACGGACTACAGCATGGAAGATATGGAGCAGCTAAAAACCCGGGTGGAAGCCTTTGTGGAAATGATCCGCTGAAAGAAACTGAAGCATGATGCCAATATCTAAGGAGTTGCCATGGGACCAACCTTTACCGGGCTGGATATAGGCTCCAGATCCATTGAAATGGTGGTTCTCCGTGAAGACTGCATCCTGCGGGAAGAGCGGCTGCCCACAACCTTTGACCCTAAACGTCAGATCCGTAAACTCCTGCAGGGGCTGCATACGGACCGCCTCATCGCCACAGGCTATGGCAGAGGCCTTGTGCAGGACATGGGGCTGCCCTTTGAGGTCACAAGCCTTACGGAAATCAAAGCCCATGCCCTTGCAGCGGCCCATCTCTTTCCCGGAGCCCGGACCGTACTGGACATCGGCGGACAGGATACCAAGGCCATCCGCCTCCGTGCGGAAGGCAGGGTGCTCCGCTTTGAAATGAATGACCGCTGCGCCGCAGGAACGGGAAAGTTTCTGGAATACACGGCCGCTATCTTTCAGATCCCTGTGGAAGATTTCGGCACCTATGCCCTCAGGGGGGATGAACCGCCACTCATCAACAGCATGTGCACGGTGTTCGCGGAAACCGAGGCCACCTCCCTCATGGCCCAGGGGGTCAGCCCGGAAAACATCGCCCTTGGCCTGCACCTTGCCATCGTCCGCCGCACGGTGAGCATGCTGCGCCGCACAGGCCTTGAAAAACCACTGGTTTTTGCCGGTGGGGTGGCCCATAACCCCTGCATTCGTTTTCTGATCTGCAAAGAACTGCAGCTGAAGGAAAATCATGATTTATGCATTGCCGCCAGCCCGGAAATGGCCGGAGCCCTCGGGGCCGCACTCTGGGGAGCAGAAGAGTTCAGAAAACTGGCCGCATAAAAAAACCTTCACCGTTTTTTTTAAAAATCAGCGGTGACTTTATCCATATTACCTGGACACGAGGAGAAAAAAGACAGATGAAAAACTATTTTTCCACCCGATGGGGCATCATTGCCGTAGGTGCCCTGATCGGCCTTCTGGCGGCACTGTTACAAAAAATGGGAAACCCGCCCAACATGGGGATCTGTGTGGCCTGCTTTGAAAGGGACATTGCAGGGGCTTTAGGTCTGCACAGAGCAGAAGTGGTGCAATATATGCGCCCTGAGATCATGGGATTTGTGCTGGGATCCCTTGTGGCAGCCCTTCTTGCCAGAGATTTCCGGCCCCGCACGGGCTCAGCACCCGTCATCCGCTTTACCCTAGGCTTTTTTGCCATGATCGGTGCCCTTATTTTCCTTGGTTGTCCATGGCGGGCTTTGCTCCGGCTGGCCGGCGGGGACTGGAATGCAATTTTTGGACTTTTAGGGCTTGCGGGTGGTGTTTTCATCGGCACCCTCTTCCTGAGGGGCGGCTACAATCTGGGGCCTGCAAAAAAAGCTCCGAAATTTGTGGGCTTTGCCATGCCGCTTATCATGGCAGGCCTTCTGGTTCTGGCCTTTATGAATCCACCCATGGCAGGAGAAGGTAAAAGCGGGGTTCTTTTCTACAGCCTCAAAGGCCCCGGTGCCATGTATGCCCCCCTTTTCATTGCCCTTGCCATAGGCCTTCTTGTGGGTGGTCTTGCCCAGAGAAGCCGTTTCTGCACCATGGGTGCCCTGCGGGATCTCATTCTTTTTAAACAGATGCACCTCTTCTCAGGACTCATCGCCCTTGTGGCGGTGGCTTTTCTTGCCAATCTTGCCTTCGGGCAGTTCAAACCGGGATTTGAGGGCCAGCCCGTGGCCCACAGCGTGGGGATATGGAACTTCATGGGAATGGTGCTGGCAGGCCTTGCCTTTGCCCTTGCAGGGGGTTGCCCCGGCCGTCAGCTCTTTCTTTCCGGAGAGGGGGACGGTGATGCGGCCATCTTTGTGGTGGGCATGATTGTGGGTGCCGCCTTTGCCCATAACTTTGCCATGGCCAGCTCTCCTGCGGGTATCGGTGCCAACGGCATCACGGGCCTTATCATCGGCCTTGTGGTCTGCCTTGGGATAGGATTTTTTGGCATGCGGAAACAGGCCTGAGGCAAAAAAGACCCTTCCAGGGCCTTCCCCTCACCCCGGTCCCTCTGGCTTCGAGATCCTCAGCCACCACCCGGAGAGAGAGGGGAAAAAAGGGGTTTCCCCAAAAAAAACTTTTCACGGCCGGTATCCGGCCTATCCATAAAGGAGATTTTCCATGACAGAAATTCTTGATGAACGGGGACTTTCCTGTCCCCAGCCCGTACTGGACACCCTGAAAGCCCTGCCCTCGGTTCAGGGTGGAAAACTCAGCGTACTGGTGGACACGGAAGCCGCAAGGGAAAATGTGGCCAGAGCCGCCGAATCCAAAGGATGGCAACTGGCATCCGTGGAGGAAAAAGATGGTGAATACACCCTGCATCTGGTAAAAAACGCCTGACCTTTACTTTAAAGGAAGGCCATGGCAGCACGAAAACCGCTCGCCACTGCTTTCTTCAGATACAGGGCAGCCATAAAATCCTGACTCCATCCACCCGCTAAAAAATTCTTTTAGCGGGTGTTTTCAAAAGCTACCCCTCTGCTGGCATATTTAAGGAAAGTCCATGTTTTTCAGAAAACTCTTCGGCAGAAAAAAAGCAAAGACTTCCCGGGCCGACCGGGGCATGCTCCTTTTTGACCACACCTCCGATGTGATACAGGCGGAAAACCTTCTCAAGGCCGAAGGCTGGACCATTAAAGTCATGGGACCACCACCGGAAATCCAGAGGGGATGCGACCTTGTGGTGGAATTTCCCCTTATGGAACAGATGCGCATTCTGGAAACCCTCAAAAACGCAAGGGTTCATCCCATGGACGTGGTACCCGTGACCGGGCCTCTCCTTTCCCCTGTGGATCTTTTTCACACAAAAGATTTCGGAGAATACCTCATGGTCCGGGCCGCCAACATGAAAATCACCATAGAGAAAAAAAGCCGCATGATTGTAAATATTTCCGGTGGAGGTTGTCCGGATGTGCCCTTTCTGGCGGACCAGCTCACGGGCAAAATTCTGGAAGAAGCTCCCCAGCCCCGGGAAATCGGACATACCCTCTGCGGATATGCTCTGCAGCTTGCCTATGAGGAGATAGAACGCCAATGCTTGTAATTGCAGGAACCGTACCCGACCCTAACTTTCCTCTGGTTACGGGCCCGGCCTACCTTGAGGGCAGGAGCCTGAAAGTGGGGAATTATCTCATCCCCATTCTCAGGGGCACACCGGCCCTTGTGGCGGCGGCCATTCGAACGGCGGAGTTTGTGGGAGATAAACCTCCCCATGTGCTGCTGGCAGGAGATACGGGCCGGGGCGGAGGCAGCCGTCTTGTCTATCAGCACATCGTGGAAAATGCCCATAGCTTTGCAGCGGCCACCCTTACCTTTCACTACCTTCAGCCCGAAGTGGATTGGCACAATCGTATTCTCATGGCTCTGGACGCCCTTCCCCTGCCACCTGTCCGTATTGCGGACGCAGGGTTCATGTATGCGGCAAAAATGAGCGGCTATGCCACCTCCTATGATCTTTTCACCCCGGATGTGGGCGAGCTCGCCTTCCTTGCCGATGAAAAAGCCCCCCATCCCTTTTATACACGGGGCTTTATTCTCCATCAGGACCAGCAGGCCCCGGAACTCATCAAAAGGGCCTATGCCCATGACAACGCAGCTGGCCACCTTCTGGTAAAAGGCGCCGTTGACCTGTTTGCCTCCGGAGAAAACATTCACTGGCGCATAGACAGCCCCGGCTGCGAAGTAATGGAAGCCATGGGCGGCACGGGAGACACCATCACGGGAATGGCATCGGCCCTCATTGCCTCCGGTATCCACATGGAAAAAGCCTGCCACATGGCAGCCCTTGCCAACCGGCATGCCGGCATGCTGACCCAACCCACGCCCGCAACCCAGGTAGTCGAAATTATCCGGGCCATACCCCAGGCTTTAGCCATGTGCACGGGGGACTGATTCCAAACAGACTCCTAGGTCTTCCAAACCAGACGGGGCCAAACCCTGCCACCCCAACTGCCGGATACATGGCAAGCACTCCGTTTTCTGGTCACCGTCACAAAGAGCACGCCCCTTTCTCAACCGGTCCCTCCATACTCCGGCAATCATCCATCCTGCCCTATCGCCCATCTTCCGCAACAGGCAACATCCTGGTCAGATCCATCCCCATTCTGCACCTGTTACCCATAAAAAAAACATCCCTGCCCACAATCCCTTTTCCAGCACTTTCCCAATAAACGCACCACTGCAAATTTCGCTAAAATAAAATACGCCACCGCTAGCACAAAAAACAAAAAAGTATTAGGAATGCCAAATAAATTACACAATGGCAAAGCAGGATAATTTCAAAAATCCACATACAGCGCAAAGGCGCCAGACACCCTACCCCAGAAAACGGAGCTTTTCATGCAGGCAAGAACCCATAGAAAAAGAAAGCACAGGACGATGTTCTCTCTTTTATCCGACCGAAAAATCCAATCCGGTGAACCCAGTTACAAACAAAAAGAAGGCTGCCGGAAAAAGTGGTCCCGTTCCGCATATCTCCTCATCGGACTCTTCCTGCTGGGGCTCCCCCATATGGCTGACGCTTCCCCAATGTCCATCCGTGGAAAACAACAGCCCGTTCATATTGATCCCGGTCCACTGGAAACCGCACTGCACAGCTTTGCGCATCAGACGGGAGTCGATCTGCACTTTTCTAGCGCGGAAACGGATGGACTTCACAGTTCCGGACTGTCGGGCCACCTTCATCCAGAGGAAGGCCTGACCCGCTTAGCCCAGGAGCACGGTTTCCGCCTTATCCGACGCTCAGCGAACAGCTTTGAACTTGTGCATGGACAAAACCGGACGATTATGGACAGCAGCACAGCCATGGCCCTTCCTCCCATTCTCGTCATGGGTGAAAAAGTAGAGCGATCCATCCAGGATACCAGCTCCAGTGTTCAGGTTTTTGATTCCAGAAGAATAGAAACGGCCGTCAATGCAACAGAAATATCGGATCTTCTGAAAATGACGCCCAATATAGTAGACGTGGGCTATGGCAACCATCTGCCCACCGTACGCGGCCTCGACGGAGCAGGACCGGCCACCGGCGCTGTGGCTTTTCTTGCGGGAACCCGCCCCCGTCTGAATGTTTCACTGGATGGGAGATCACTGACGTTTAACGAACTGGCCTTCGGACCCCAGTCCCTCTGGGACGTGGGGCAGGTGGATATCTTCCTGGGACCCCAGAGCTATATGCAGGGACGCAACTCCATTGCCGGGGCTGTCGTTCTCCGATCCAATGAGCCTTCCTTCGCATGGGAGGGCGCCGTCAAGGGAAGCGTGGGAGAACAGGGCTATTCACAAATGGCTGCCATGGCTTCCGGACCCATTGTGGAGGACCAGCTGGCCTTCCGGATCAGCGCGGACCGGCAAAAACGTAAAAGCTTTGTCCTGCTGGAATCCTATGAGCCAGCAGGAGACCCCCGGGAGTTTGAAACCACCACCCTCCGAACCAGCCTTCTCTACCTCCCTCCCGGATCACCGGGACTGTTGACCCGCTTTTCCGTCAATCACTTCGACACCCGTGCGCCTCAGGGTGAAAACATGGTCGCCCCTCCCGGTACGGGTTCCAAGCTCAGCGGACCCAGGCCTGTTTTTGAAACCCGGTCCACCAGCACCATCTGGGATGTGGAATGGGAAATGTCGGAAGGTCTCAGGACAGAAACCAAAATCATCTACACGGATTTTGACATCCAGCGCATAACCACCGCCGCGGATGCCCATGCCGATATTGAGGGCAGGGAAATTCAGATAGAACCTACCCTGCACTTCCAAAACAGTGACGGCCGTTTACGGGGGCTTGCCGGATTACGCTATTTCCGTTCCAGTCAGGATGAGTTTGTGAATATTTTCAACGGAAGTAATTTTGATGATAAAACGGAAACCGGCTCCGTCTACGGGGAGATCACCTATGCCCTTCTCCCCCGCATGGATGTAACCCTGGGAGGCAGGCTGGAGCGGGAACAGAGAAAACGCAAAGGAGGCAGCAAAGGAATCCATCACGGCGGGCAGGTCTACAGCGTTGAAGTGGACTTTGACAAAACCTACTCGGCATTTCTCCCCAAACTGGACCTTGCATGGAAAGTCAGCCCGGATCATACTCTCGGCGCAAAGGTGGCCCGTGGCTATCGATCGGGCGGTGCTGGCATCACCTTTGACACACCATGGACCAGCTTTGCCTTTGACGAGGAGTCTGTGTGGAACTATGAACTATATAGTCGCCACCGCCTTCGGGATGGGCAACTTGAATTAACATCCAATATTTTCTTCAATAACTACGAAGACATGCAGCTCCCCTACTACATCAACGCCAACGCCATTACCATCATAAATGCGGAAAAGGCCCAGAGCTACGGCGCAGAAATGGGGGTTCGATGGCTGCCCGTTTCCAGTCTGGAGCTTTTCGGCGGTATGGGTCTGCTGCACACGGAAATCAAGCGCTTTTCCGTGGCCAGTTATGAAGGCAATGAACTGCCCCGTGCCCCGAGCTTTTCGGCCAACATGGGAGCCTGCTACCGTTTCGCCTCCCGGTTTGAGCTGAGCGGCAGCCTGAGCTACAAAAACTCCTATTACTCCTATTATGACAATGATGCACGGGGAAAAATATCCGCCTACTGGATGGCCGATCTGCAACTTGCCTACCAGCTGCCCAAAGGCCGCATGGTTCTTTTTGCAAGCAATCTGATGGATAAGGATCACGTTGTCATGATATCGGATAACGATATGAATGCTCCGGTGAAAACACAACCCAGAATGCTGGGAGCCTCCCTTGAGTGGAGATTCTGACCCCAACCGGAAGGGCCTGCCTAGGGGGCAGGCTCTTTTTTGCGGTATTGTCCGGGAAGACACCCGGTGTGCTGCCGGAAGGCCTTTGTGAAGTGGCTCACACTGGCGTACCCCACAGCACAGGCCGCCTGTGTGACATTCAGTTTTCCTTCGCACAAAAAACGCCCGGCAGCTTCGAGTCGCTGATGACGCAGAAAATGAAAAGGAGTCATTCCGTACACCTCACGGAAACAGTAGTGAAACCTGCTGCGGCACATCCCCGCCTGTCTGGCCGCTTCGGAAAGGGTAATGGGATTTTCAAGGTCGGCGATCAGCAACTCACCGGCATAGTGTATGCGGTCAATTTCTCCCGTTTTTAAACCGGGCTCCGGAGGCGCAGGACCCTTTCTGCTATGAAGCTGATCCAGCTTACAGGCCATAAGCTCAAGGGCTTTTCCTTCCATGAACAGGGAACGGATACGCCCCTCATAGGGGCAGGATGCGAGCTGCAGCAGAGCTGCTTTCATGGCTGGTGTCAGGGAATCAAAAGCACGGTAGGGATGGCGGAGCAGTTTATGCAAAGAGGGTATTGCCATCTGCAGCTCATTACCCAGAAAGGCTTCCACTTTTTCCGGCTCCATCATGATATTGAGCCGGATCACCCTTCTCCTGGCCACAACTTCTTTCATGGACTCCCCGGTAAAATGAAAGACGGCACTCTGATCAGGACCTATGGCATCCGCCGCCTTGAATCCTCCGGGCTGATTGAGAATCTCCCCTGAAAGGCAGAATCCAAAACCAAACACAGCAGGAAAGGATGCATATTCCATACGCGTTGTTTCATGCAGGCTGTAGTCGGAAAAAAGCAGCTGAATACCCGAAGCAAGGGACATCATGGATACACCTCCCCTGCCCGCATCCGGGGGCAGGGGAAGATGCACGCCACCTTCTTCCTCTCCTTTTTTTTTCGGTAAAATTCGTATTGTTTTCATCTGGCCCCCAGAATGATCCTTACAAAATCCCAAACTCTCCTCCCCCCCTGATCCCACAGAAAAGGCGGGAATCGCCGCCAGCCTCAGGCCATAAATGGATAATCCGTATATCCTTCGGCCCCCCCACCATAGAAGGTGGCAGGATCCGGCCGGTTCAGCCTGGCTCCCTTCCGGAACCGTTCCACAAGATCGGGGTTAGCAAGGAAAAGAGAGCCAAAGGACACAAGATCCGCCAGTCCGCTTTCCACAGCCTCCTCTGCACGCTTCTGTGTATAACCGCCGTTTACCATCCATATACCGCCAAAGGCCTTTCTGATTTCTCCGTAATCCACGCGGGATACCCCCCCTGCCAGATCTCCCTCAATCACATGCAGGTAGGCCAGACCATAGGGCTTCAGCATATGGGCAAGGGCCGTAAAAATTGTTTGGGGATCACTGTCTTCCATGTCATTGAAGGTATTTTCCGGTGAAATACGCACCCCCACCTTTTCAGCTCCGATGGCCCCTGATACAGCCTTCGTAACATCTGCAAGAAACCGAAGACGATTCGCAGGGCTGCCCCCGTAATCGTCCTTTCTCCGGTTGCTGCCATCCCTGAGGAACTGATCAATGAGATATCCGTTAGCCGCATGGATCTCCACACCGTCAAAACCAGCTGCCATGGCATTTTGTGCAGCCCGTGCATACTGCTCCACAATCTCCTCTATTTCATGCACGTCCAGCTCCCGGGGAATAACAAAGGGTTTTTTCCCCTCAAGGGTAATGGCATCTCCACGGGGACGAATGGGAGAGGGCGCTACGGGCAATGCCCCATGGGGCTGAAGCAAAGGATGGGAAACCCTGCCCACATGCCAAAGCTGCAGGTACACGGTACCGCCTTTCGCATGCACAGCATCGCTGACCTTTTTCCAACCGGCAAGCTGCTCCGGACTGTGGATGCCCGGCGTAAGGGGATAGCCCACACCCTGAGGGGATATCTGCGCGGCTTCCGTTATGATGAGTCCGGCTGTGGCTCGCTGGGCATAGTAGGTGGCCGTGAGATCCGTGGGGACATTGCCTTCTCCGGCCCTGTTCCTTGTCATGGGTGCCATGACCACACGGTTGGAAAGGATATGGGAACCGACTGTAACCGGATCAAAAAGAATCTTGTTACCCATGATGTTTCCTCCTGTTGGCTTTTCAAGATAGTGACGGGTACCTTCTTTTAACTGTACACTCTTACAATAAGACCCTTGGCAATATAGGCAACAAAAAAGTTTTGGCTATGCTAAAATCGTGTGCGTTTATCTCCCTTCATCCCCCATCGGCTAAAGAAATCTGCCCAAAAATCACCTGATTTCAATCCAGGCCCTTCCCTTTTTTCTGTACCCTCTGTTCTTCTTCGTGGAAAAACTGTATCCATCCAAATTCAGGCCAACTGTATCTGGTATTTTTCTGCCAAAGGCATAGGGTGAGATCATGAAAAGGGAAACGCAGGATAAAAAATACCGCTACGAAGAAATACACGACCGCATGATGCGGATGGTGGCGAAAGGAGTCTACCGTCCCGGTGAGCGAATGCCTTCCATACGGGAACTGAGCCGCAGCATGGGGGTCAGCCTGAATACGGTGAAACAGGCCTATCTCCTCCTGGAAGATCAGCGCATCATCGAATCCAGGCCCCAGTCCGGGTATTATGTCCGTCCAAGGGGCTTTGACCTTCCAAGACAGCCCGATTTTTCCGGTCCTGATCTTTCTCCGGTCCAGATACCTTCCGCCCACATCAGCTCGCAGATTCTCAGCCATGCAGCGGATCCCGGCATGGTGCCCTTTGGTGCCGCCATTCCGGCGGACGAATGCATCCCGGCGGCCAAACTTTCCTCCATCATGGCCAGCCAGTGCCGCCGGCAGCTCCATGACAGTACCGCCTACTCCATGCCTCCGGGTCATGTACGCCTGCGGGTTCAGATTGCCCGCAGGCTGACCCTGGCAGGCTGTGATGTGGATCCCGATGAAATCCTTATCACCACCGGAGCCTGCGAAGCCGTTTTCCTTGCCCTGAAAACCCTGTGCCGACCCGGAGACACACTGGCCATAGGATCTCCGGTATATTTCAATTTTCTGGATATGTTCCGGGAGCTTTCCCTGAAAATTCTTGAAATCCCCTCTTCTCCGGAAACAGGGCTCTGCCTTGACACCCTTGAAACAACCCTGACCAGCCAGAAACCCGCCGCCTGCCTTGTAATATCCAACTTTAACAATCCTTTGGGTGTCAGCCTCACCGATACAAAAAAAGAAGAAATGGTACGCATCCTTGCCCGCCACAAGGTTCCCCTTGTGGAAGACGACATCAATGGGGATCTGTCCTTTGTTAATGTACGGCCATCCGTCGCAAGGGCTTGGGATAAAAGGGGGGAAGTGCTGCTTTGCGGCTCTTTTTCCAAGACTCTGGCCCCGGGATACCGGGTTGGATGGCTGGCTGGCGGCCGTTTCCGGGAGCAGGCTTTCCGGCTCAAAATGATGGTATCCCTGGCCTCCGCCAGCCCCACCCAGTTAGCCGTTGCAGAATTTCTCCATTCCGGAGGATATGAGCACCATCTCCGCCATATCCGCAGAATTTATGCCAACAAAACAGCCGCCATGGCTGATGCCATCCACCGCTGTTTTCCTGCCGGAACCCGTATCACAAAGCCCGAAGGCGGATTTACCCTCTGGGTGGAAATGCCGGAGGCCGTCGATTCCATGGTGCTTTATGAAAAAGCCATGGCCCAAGGCATCAGCATTGCGCCGGGCTCCCTTTTTTCCACCACCTCCCATTTCCGTCACTATGTGCGCCTCAATGCAGCTGCCTGGTCAGACCGGAACGCCTGGGCCTTGGAAACCCTCGGTAAAATGGCCCGTACCCTGATGGACAGTTCCTGAAAAACTTCCGGCAGAAAAGACCTCTCCACCTCGAATGACAGACACTCTGCCTTTGCTGGCAGGTGTTCCGTACCAAAAGAAATACCCCAAGGAGTATCATCCATGCGCAATCTTCTCTTTTATGCTTTCACTGTTCTGATCTGGGGATCCACCTGGATCGCCATCACCTTTCAGCTGGGCAATATGGATCCCATGGCTTCCGTGGCCCTGCGTTTCTGTCTGGCATCCCTTCTTCTGCTGATTTTCTGCATTTTTACCCGGATCAGGATGCGTTTTTCACGGCAGGAACATATGGCCATGGCCCTGCAGGGCTTCTTTCTTTTCGGCCTGAACTACTGGTTCATCTACCTTTCAGAACTCCACATCACCAGTGGTCTGGCTGCGGTTCTTTTTTCCACCATCGTGCTCATGAATGTGATCAATGCAGCCCTTTTCCTTGGCAACAGAATCCGTTTCGAAGCCGTCTGGGCTACCATTCTGGGGCTGACGGGTATTGTTCTGGTCTTCCAGCCGGAACTTGAGGGATTTCATCTTTCCGACAGCGGACTCAAAGGAGCCCTCTTCTGCCTCGCCGGCACATGGCTGGCCTCCATAGGCAACATTCTTTCCGCCAGAAATCAGAAAAAAAGCCTGCCCATCATCCAGACCAATGCCTTTGGCATGGGCTATGGAGGTATAATGATGGTTCTTTTTTCCATCGTCCTTGGAAAAAGCCTGATACCACCCTTTACCTTCAGCTATATGAGCTCCCTCTTTTATCTTGCCGTCTTCGGCTCCATCCTGGCCTTTGGGTGCTATCTCAGCCTTGTGGGCAGCATCGGACCGGAAAAGGCAGCCTATGCCACCCTTCTTTTCCCCATTGTGGCCCTTGGTTTTTCTACTTTTTTAGAAGGCTATCAGTGGAGTCTTTCCGCAGCAGGCGGCGTGGGACTTATTCTTGCGGGTAACTTTCTGATGATGAAGAAAAAACAAACACCGGAAAAAGAACAGAAAACCGACACACCACTTACCCTGCCAGCGTCTGTAAAAAAACAGGCAGCCTGAAACGGGAAGGCCGCCGGAAATTATTGCCGGCGGCCTTTATTTTTCTGTTTTCTTTACGGCAGAAGAAGCACCGGAAGCATGCTACAGCGGCGGCGCATTCTGAATGGCACGAAGGTGGGCCAGAAGCCGTCCCGCTTCCTCTCGGGCCTTTTTATCCCTTTCAGGAATACGTTCAAGAAACTTTCTGGCCATTTCCGGCTCACCGGCCTTATAAGCACAATAGCCCAAAGTCAACAGCATGCGGCTGTTATGACCTTGCCCCTTGTGTCCGTTCAGGTAGCGTACCCCGGCATCCATGGCCTCTCTGTAACGGTTTTCTCCCATATGGATGGCCATGGCCACCTCAAAAAGGGCCGGATCCGCAGCCTGCTTCAACCCACCCTCAATTCTCTGCAGTGCTTTCTCATTCTGCTGGGCTGCCTGCAACATCTGCACTTCCCGTACAAGAAGCCTCGGGCATCCATCGCCCTTTTCCTGGGCCGTAGCATAGGCTGTTGCTGCCCTTGCCGGAAGATTGAGATTGGCATAGAGATCGCCCAGCAGGCGGTAGTCCGACGCCTTTGGCTCCCCCTCCAGAGCCAGTCGGATTTCCAGAGCGGCAGCTGCTTTTTTATAATCCTTTACCCGAAGATACAGATGGGTGGCCAGTTCCCACATCCCCCTGTCCTCCGGCTCCCGGTCCAGTATCGCTTCCAGAAGAGCAATGGATTTTCTTTCATTGCCCGTTTCCATGGCCGCCTGGGCATGGGCACGGACCCACTCCTCCCTGGGATGGTCATCCAGCTGCATCAGGCGATCCAGACGCTGCCATGCCGCAGCTGAATTCTTATCCATCAGATAAAACAGACCGCTGTGGTATAAAAGCGTACCTTTTTTCTCTTTGCAGGTTTCCCATGCCCTTTCCATGGCATGGGCCGCCTCTGAATAAGCCTTTGCATCATGGGCTGCTATGGCAAGATTCTGCCAGATCCGGCTGTCTTCAGGAGCCAGTTTCACCGCCTTTCTGTAAGCAGTGAGGGCCGCGGCACTATCCTCCAGCTGCAGCCTCGCATTACCTAGCCAGAAAAAGAGCAGGGGATGCTCCATCTCCGGATTTTTCTCATAAAAAGCTTCCAGCTTTGCAAGGGCTTCGGCAGGCCGTCCTTCTCCCATATCCAGCCCAGCATCCGCCAGTACCTGCTGCAAAGAACGGGGCAGGGGTCTTTCCGGAGATGCTGTGACAAGGCCCTGCAGACAGAATACAAAAAAAAGGAAAAAGAGAAGGAGAAAAGGGTTCAGCCCCCTTTTGTGCCTTTTGTGGGCATAAAAAGGGGCTGAACCCTTTTGTGGGTTTTCCATTATTTTTTCCATCAGTTTCCTCCAAGCTGAAAACGGATAGGGGTTACCACCCATGCCGCTACTCTGCGGCCTTCCATCACCGCTGCTTCAAACCGCCAGTTGGATATGGCCTGAATAACCGCATCCTCAAAAACGCCTTCAGGATCGGCTTCCAGTACATGAATGTTCCGGGGTACACCATCCGTACCCACCAGAAACCGTACCCGAACCCAGCCCTCAATGCCCATACGCCGGGCACGGAAGGGATAAATCGGGGGTGTCTGCACCATGGTTCTCGGGGCAACATCTACCTCCCCTGCTTCGAAGGTCATGGGGCCGGCCGGAGGCGGCGGCGCAATGGCAGGTCCTGGCACGGCGGAAAGACGGAGATCCGGCGTAAAAGGGATGGGCTCCATCTGCGGAACCTCTGGCAAAGGCCGCTGCATAATCTGCTCCATGGGCACGTCAGGCTCCGGAGGTTTTTCTTCCGGAGGCTTGGGCGGCTCCGGTTCAGGCTCCGGCTCCGGTGGCCGAAGATCCCTTAACTGCACAGACACCATGCGTTCCAGGTCCGAAGCATCGGGCGGCGGCCCGATCATCCAGGGAACCATGGCAAAAATTCCCAGGGTAACCAGAAGGGCCAGTCCCGTGGCAGTCACATAGACAAGGACGGATCTGCCGAAAAACGAGCCTGACCCCTTTTCCGGGTATAAAAGGGCGCTGCCCCCTTTTTCTTTAAGGGCTTTTGGTGGCAATGCTCACATCCTTTGCCCGGGCCAGCCGACAGTGGTCCAGAATTTCCACCACAATACCCGTGTCTGTCTTTTTATCCGCCACAATGACCACAGAAGCTTCCGGCATCTCTGCCAGTGCCCTCTCCACCCGGGCCCGTACACTTCGCATGTCTATGGCTTCCTTATCCATAAAAATTCCGCCTGCGGCATCCACGCCAATGAGAATACTGCCCTGCTCCTTGAGATCACCGGTGCTGGCCGTGGGACGGTCCACATCAATACCCGTTTCCTTCACAAAACTTGTGGTGACAATGAAAAAAATCAGAAGAAGAAAAATCAGGTCGATAAGGGGAGCAATATTAATGTCACTTCCCTGATTTCTGGCCCGAAGGCTCTGGCGTACGTTAATCATCGAAGCTGCCTTTCCAGCATGGCGTACAGACGATCCAGACGATAGGTGGCCCTTCTGGCCTGTCTTGTCAGATACATGGCCATGATAATGCCGGGAATGGCCACCATAAGACCGCACTGGGTGGTGACAAGAGCCTCGGAAATACCGGCGGCCATGCCGCGGGCATCCCCTGTCCCGGCAAAGGCCATGACATCAAAGGTAACAATCATTCCCTTTACCGTTCCCAAAAGACCAAAAAGGGGAGAAACCGCTGCCAGAACCTGAATCTGAGGTATCCCCCTGTTCAGATCCCTCCGGATCCGAAGGCCGCACTCCCGAAGAATACTCCTGTCCAGCATGCAGATGCCGCTTCTCCGGCTCCTGAAATCCTGAATCAGCCGAAGGGATAACCCCTCCCCACAGGGAAGGGTACGGCTGCTGTCCAGGGCCATACCCACAGCCGTATCCGGCGGCAGATCCTTGACCAGAAGGCGGCGGAAAAAAAACAGCCTTTCAAAAATACCCGCCCACATAAGAAGACAGACCAGGGCCAGGGGCCAGAGAATGCCTCCTCCTGCGGAAAGATGGCTCAGGATATCCTGAAAACCCGCCATCATCCCTGTATCCTCCCTTTACAGCAGGAAGGCAGACTGTGCTCTCGGGTGAGGGTATTGCACAGGGCCACGGCCTTTTCCTCCATATCCCCCACAATATGCTCCACCCTGCGGGTGAGAAAGGTGTGGATCAGGGTAATGGGAATGGCCACGGCCAGGCCAAACATGGTAGTGGCAAGGGCCTCGGATATGCCGCCGGACATCATGCGCGGATCTCCCGTGCCAAAAAGGGTTATGGTATGAAAGGTTCGTATCATGCCCGTAACCGTACCCAGAAGACCAATCAGGGGAGCAATACCCGCCATGACATTGAGCATGGGAAGGAAACGCTCCAGCCGGGGAAGCTCTCGCAGAATGGCTTCCTGCAGAATACTTTCCAGGGTTTGCCTGTCTTCCTTCCTTCCTCCCAGACCGGCAATCAGGATATTAAAAACTGGCTTGCCCTTTCCGGGTTGAACCGTAGCATCGCAGGCTTCCCAGTTTTTTTCCGCAGCCAGTTCGTTGACCCGACCCATGACCCTGTCCGCATTGGTGTGAACCTTATGAAGAAACCAGATCCTTTCCAGAGTGACCAGAAGCGCCACAAGGGCTATAAAAAGAATGGGCCAGACCAGAAAACCACCGCTCTCCACCTGACTTTTCAGGGTGGAGCGGTGCAGCACCTGCTGCAGGGCGGCTCCCTGTGAGATATCCATGGAAAGGGAATCACTTCTGCCATCCATATAGGCGCCGAGGCTCTTTCGGGCCGAACGGGAAGGCTCCCGTCCCAGCATCTGGAACCTGCGGTTTTCAGGCAGATAGTGCAGGTAACCCACGTTTCCGTTCTCCGCACGGAAAGCGGCGGTAAAGGGGCCCAGAGTCAGGATTTCCGATGCCATAAGCTGCCCGCCTGCTCCCAGAATCTCTCCCCTTTCCAGACGCACAGCCCCCGTTTTTAGCACCTCGCCAAAAAAGCCCTCCACAATCACATCAAAATCTTCCATGCCAGCAAAGCGGCCGGCATCGAGAATACGGCGTACCGGTTCCAGCCGGGTGGGTTCACTGGCCGTAAAGGGAGATTCACTCAGCATGGCATCCAGCTCACGGGCAGCCGAACGCAGGGTACCCGAAACGGCTTTCATGGCAGATACGGTAACATCCCGCTCTCCGGCCAGGGCTTCCCTCTTTTCCATAAGGACTTCCACAGTGCTTTCCAGTGCCGACCTTTCCTCCGTCAGCCTGTTTTTAGCCGCCGTGAGCTCTGCAATTTTTGCTGCCAGCTTCTCCCGGTCCGCAAGGATCTCCCTTCTGGTTTCCCTGGCTTCAGCTTCCGCAGCAAGACGCGCTTCCCTTGCCTGTACGGATATGGCCCGCATGTCCGAAGAAATAGCCGTCACGGGAAAAAGAAAAAGAAGCAGAAACAGCAGGCAAAAGCAAAAAGAGCAAAAAGAGCAAAAAGGGGTCAGACCCCTTTTGTGGGCATAAAAGGGGTCTGACCCCTTTTTATTCTTACTCATGGCAGAATCCTCCCTACAGGCAATGTCACCAGTTCCGGCGCCCGTTTCCGGGTGGCCACGTCAAAGGCCCTGGCAAAGGAGGCATCCCAGGACGCTTCCAGCGGCTGCCACCTCTTTTCGCCTGCATCATAGTATCCGACCCTGCCGTCTCCCGTTCGGTAAAAAAGTCCCAGGCGCCCAAGGCGCAGTACCTGAGCCAGCACCTCATCCTGCCCCAGCTGCAGGGGAATCCGGCCAAGCTCCACCGTAAAGCCATAGTCCGCTTCTATGCGGAGAGCTTCCATGATACGCCGCAGACGTTCTGCAGGGCCCGCATCCGGATCCACCATAAGGTCCTGAAGCATGGCAAGCCTCTGGGTCCGTTCTTCCTCAAGGAAAGGCAGGTCCGAAGCCATGGAACCCTCCAGCCGGAGCAGAACTTCATCCAGCCTCCCGTCCAGCTCATCTTCCAATCGCCTTGCTTCCATAAGCTCCCGTTCAATGGCAGCCACATCCCGTTCCAGATGGTCTCTGGACCGGGAAAGCCTGTCACGGTCCCTCCCAAGACGCCGGTTTTCCTCTTCAAGGCTTTCCATACGACTCAAGAGCTCTCTTCTCTCCCTGGCCCATGCTTCACGGGCCTTCTGGGTTCCGGCTTCTGCCTCCATGCCTTTTTCGTGCTCTTCCATGACTGCCTTCGGCCGACTGTCACCCATGACAAAGCCCGGAGCATGGAGCAGCAAAACCAGAAATCCTGCCATTACAGACTTTTTTATAACCATAGAAATTCTCATTTTTTAGTCTTTTCTAAAATTTTATAAATAATCATTTTATTTTCGGCTTCTATATCTTTCACAGCCTTATGGGTCAAGAGAAAAAGCAAGTCCCTATTGAATTTATTCGTCATGGCTAATTTATTACTACGGAACAGATCATCTGCATGGCATTCATATTGCATTTTTATAAAAGCTACAGATCCGGCTGAGAGCCAATTGATAACACCACCGGGAAAGAGCCTCTTCCATGGTCGCAGCTGTCCGCCCCATAAACATGTCACCCCCATCATCTCCCGTCGGTAATACGGACCGAAAGGGAGACAGGGATGACTATAGCCTCACGGCAGCGGACACTCTTTTACAGAATACGGGCCAGAGACAGCAGTGGCAGAACATCCGCCAGAACAATGACGCCCTTGCCAGAAAACTGGCTCCCTTGCTTATGGAAAGAAACGCCATGCTGGCAAAGGCCCGGGATGGGGAGACCATCCGCTGGAGCCACTTTGACACACTCACGGCAGAACTCGGCAGGGCGGGCATTCATCTCTGGGATCACAATGCCCTTCTGGCTTCAGGGTGGCAGGCAGACAGCATGCCGCACAACCATGTATCAGGCAATGGAAGCCACCGTTCTGGACCTGCGGCCCCCACCGTTCCCCTTCCTTCCGCATCCGAAATGACCCAGGCCCGCTCCACGGGCCTTTTCCCTCAGAGCATACTCCCTCCCACCGCCCCCATGGTGCCGCAAAAAGAAGAACCAGCTCCCTCTACGGAACCGGATTTCCTTGTGCTCAATGCCACCTGGGAACGACACACCCTGGCTTCCGGCCTTGGTGCCTACGGAAACCCGGACCAGCTGTTCATGCCTCTGGGTGCTCTGGCTGCCATTCTGGAAGTGCCCCTGCGGGTCAGTCCGCAGACAGGAAAAGCATCAGGGGAAGTTCTGGGGAAAAACTTTGAGCTGAACCTTGAAGAAAAAACCATCACCCTTGGCAGAAAAACCCAGACAATACCTGAAAATGCCATCATCCATGATGAAGATGATATTCATATTGATGCCAAGGTACTGAAAGAGTGGCTGCCCCTGGATTTTGATTTCAGCTTCAGGGAGATGGCCGTCAGGCTTCAGCCCAAAGCAACGTTTCCCTTTCAGGAACGCATCGAAAGGCAGCAGCGCTGGAACCGTCTCGGCTCTTTCGATGGCACGGCAAAGCCTTCCATTCTGGATGAAAAAACAAGACCCGCCTTTGTCAGCCTGCCCGTGGTGGATCTTTCCCTTTCAGCCTCCCACCACAGCCGGGACAACAATCCCAGACAGGCCAGCTATACCCTTTCCGGGGCAGGAAATCTTGCGGGAGGAACCGGGCATTTCTATGTCCGGGGAGATGACACCCATAACCCAAGGCGGGTGGAAGCCCGTTTTGAAAAAACGGATCCTTCCGGCTCCCTGCCTCTGGGGGCAACCCGCTTTGCCCTTGGAGATGTATCATCCCCTTCCCTTCCCATACTGGGCCGGGCTGGTACTGCCCAGGGTATCCTTCTGGAAAACCGGTCCTTATATAAAGAAAGGGAATTTGACAGCACCCGTTTTGAAGGCAATCTGGCGCCGGGATGGGAGGTGGAACTATACCGTGGAACGGCTCTCATGGATGTGCGCAGGGTAGGAGAAGATGGCCGTTACCTTTTTGACGATGTTTCCCTTTTCTATGGAACCAATGATTTCAGGCTCATTTTCTACGGTCCCGAAGGGCAACGCCGTGAGGAAAACCGCAGACTGGAAGTCGGCACGGATATGCTGCCCAGAGGACAGATGACCTACAGTGCCAGCCTCACCCGACAGGACAGAGTCACCTATGAAGAAAACCAGTCCCGCAACAACGATGCGGGTAATGCCGCTGGCGTCGGAGCAATCGAATACGGTCTTGGAGAACGAACTACCCTTTCCGCAGGCTTCATGAGCGACACATTCGGAGAAGAACGCCGCACGCGGCTGCAGGCCGGTATGGAGACAGCCCTTACGGGTGCATCCTTACGGGTAGACGGAGTGCACACTGTGGATGGCGGCAGTGCCCTGCGCCTTGGCAGCCAGACAGCCCTGAATGATCATCGTATCCGCGCCAGTGTGCAGCTTCAGGACAAACTGGAAGGTGACCATGTCACCAACCCTGTCCGCAGCATCAGTGAACTTTCTCTCTACGGCACCCTTGGAAAACAAGATGGCTTCCGTCTTCCCTATACCTTATCGGGCCGCTACACGGACAGGGATGACAGCTATGAATCCCGAATCAGCCTGCTGAACAGCCTTCGTACAGGAGCTGTACACTGGAACCACAGAATCAGCCATGACTACAACAGTGCAAGCTCACGGCCGGAAAGTATTCAGGGAAGCCTTCATGCCTCCACCCGGATGCAAAGCACCCATATCCGCGCCCATGGTGATTACCGTCTGGATGACTACGAAAGGGGCTTTACCGGAGCAGGCCTCACCGCAACCCGCCATCTTACAAGGGATCTTGATATTCAGGGCAGCCTGAACCGGGATTTTACCGGCACAGGGCGTACATACGGGGATGCCCAGCTTAATCTGAGAAAGGATAAACTCAGCATCAGCCCCGGAGTATCTGCCGATGACCGGGGTGACTGGAGCGTTTCCCTGAACATGAATATGGCTCTAGGGCCTGATCCGCACAGACAAAGCATTCGCCCCTTACCCAGAAACTCCAGTGCCCAGGGCCTTGCTGCCGTACGGGTATTTGAGGACGCCAATGGTAACGGGATTATGGACGGTGAAGAAAAGGGTCTTGAAGGGGTGAGGGTACGGGCCGTGCAGTCCGGCAGCAGGGCTGTGACGGACAAAGACGGCATAGCCTTTTTGCAGCTGTCTCCCCACCAAAAAACCGATATTGTAATTGAAGAAGAAAGCCTTGAAGACCCGGCCCTTTACCCCCTGCATCCAGGAGAGGCCGTATCTCCGAGACCAGGAGAAGTTCGGCCTTTATCCCTGCCTGTAATCCGCACAGGAGAAATTGACGGCACTCTCTATGGTGTGAACAGTTCCGGTGACTCTGTACCCCTCAGGCAGGTTGAAGTCCTCCTTACAGACAAAAAAGGCACGGTAGTGGACAGAGTGCTGTCCGAATATGACGGCTTTTATCTGTTTGAACGGGTCAAACCTGGACAATACACGGTAAAAGCCCTCCTATCTCAGGATAACGGAACGGTTCTGACAAGGAGCCTTGCCACAAAGATAGATGAAACGGGCAGTATCGAAAGTGGCCTTGACATGGTCCTGAAGACGCAAGACAGGCCAGAAACAAAAGCATCAGCCCCTGGACCGGTGCCGGAGGAGGATGAATATGTACTCTTCCGTGAGGGCCGGTGGACAGACAGCCCCGATCCACAGACCCTGCCTGCGACCAGACCCCTGTTTGATGGTCCGGAAGCCGTGCTGTACAGAGAAGGAAGCTGGGTTCCGGGGAGCCTGGGAGCCGTCCCGGCCTTGCAGGGCCTGACGGAAAACAGAATTCTTTTTGCAGCAGAGGGCCGGAAGGAAGAAGAAATCCAGACAAAAAAAAACCAGCCTTCTGCCATTCAGCACAAAAGCCCCCTGCACGGCAGGATATCCCGCTACGGGGTTCATGCAGGCTCCTACCGGAGCAGAGAAAAGGCCCTGGAAGGCATACAATGGGCCAAAGACCACATGCCTGAGTTGAACAGCCTCGAAGAGGCAAGGATTCAACCCGTGGATCTGGGGGAAAAAGGTCTCTGGTACAGGGTAGTTCTGGGTGCTTTTGAAAACAGGGCTGCTGCGGACAGCCTGGCTGCTGTCATGGCCGAAAAATCGGGATACGGCAGGGTTCTCACGGCAGGCAGTAAAGAGGAAACGGCCGTTCATCTGGCAAGCTATACGGATATAAAGGACGCGGAAAAGGGCATCATTCTTCTGGAAAGGCAGTTCCGCACCCTCATGGGTAACAATCTTTCCATGGGTATCACCAAGGAAGGCAGCAGCTACAGAGTCGTCGTACAGAATTTTAAGGTTCTGGAAGATGCGGAACAATTCAGGCAAAAAGTGGCGGATATGGGTGGATACGCAAGGATCATCGGGTAAAAACAGGGCAGGCCCCGGCACACAAACAATGAAAAAATCTGTTTGCATTCACAGAATTCATGCCAAAGTACCCAAGTGAGGAAAAACCGGACGCTGTGCACCCAAGTATTCTTTCCCCGGAAGAAAGAAAGGGACAGCAAGGCAATAAAAAAATCCCCTGCAAAAAACGGACATACTTTGCAGGGGATTTTTTGGCCAGAGGCGGTGTTTTTCAGTAGTTCAGAACAAGAGGAATTTCCTTTATAAGGGGATTCCCTTCTTTTTCTCTGTCACGAAGCACAAGGCGCAGGGTGCTGCCGGATGGAGGAAGATCCGCCTGAAGAGGGAAACGTACATACCGTTTCCCATTGGGTTGGTACACGGCAAAGCCCTTTACTTCACCCAAAAGAATTTTACCATAAAAAATAGCCCCATCCATGTAAATGGATCTATTTCCTTCCCCAAAGATAAGAGTTTGTAAAACAGGTGTTTCTCCATGCGAAACACCCAACTCTATCCCCCGGGCATCAATGTTGACAGCCGTTTTTCCATGCCGGATAATCAAAGGGATGGATGTGGACACGAGGAAGTTAATATTGATGGTGGTTTGTCCAGCTTTTGCCTGCACCACTTCAGCCATATTCCTGTCCGGCTCTGGAAGTGGAGAAACCCTGACATGCACTCTATATTCACCATCCTGAAGGGTGGCAGGTTTCCGGAGCATAATGCGCACAGCCTGCATGGCACCTGGCTCCAGGCGGACCTGACGGGGGGAAAAACGAACCATCCGCAAAAGATCTTCATGTTCTTTAGTTTTTCCCACTTCTCTTACATTCCCGTCCGTATCCTGCTCCATTACGACCATCTCAATCCGGTATGTTACAGGCACGGAATTAGGGTTCACTATTCTCAGTGTTTCCGACCTGTCTCTGCCCTCAAGAACCATACGCAGAGGAGAAAGAATCACAGCGGTTTCCGAAGCCTGAGAAGGTAGAGAGAAGGCGTTTATGCAGGCAAAAACAAGAAAAGACAAAAAGACTCTCATGAAAGGGCCTCTTACGGATTCAATATATTAATTGTAATTGTGATACTGCCGCCATAAATCCCGCTTGCTCCTGGCTGCAGATTCAAGACCCCCCCGATGTGCAGAAAATGATCTGCCATATCCTGAGCTGTCACATATTGAGTGGAAAAACCATCCATAGCTCCAACCACAAGGCTCCCTCCATGTCCGTTATACAGAGAAACACTGGCTGGGAACAGCAACTGAACCTGCTGGCCCGGCATACCGGGACTGTAACGTATGAGACCGCTGTTTCCTCCTGTCACCCGACTCCAACCGCCGCCCATGTTCCGGGGAACAGCCGGTCCGCTGCTGGCATCCATACCTATCGCATCCGCATAGGGTGATGCAATGATCTGGCCGAACCGGAGAGGGTGAACCAGATGAAAACTGGCTCCCCATACAGGGCCGGCCTGCAGCAGGAACAACACCGTACACAGCAACGCAAAAATAAAAGTATTCCTGCCTGTCATGATTCATCAGTTATCCCGGTTACGATCTTGTCTGCATGCATATAATCTTGAAACCGGAAAGGGTCTACGATATGCATACACACTCCATGGGAACGTGGCACCATAAATATTTATTTTACCATACCAGCGAACCATCTCTGAACGCAAAGCACATATTACTGATAGTTAATGGTGATGGTAACGGCTGCATTGTCATAGGTTCCTGGCGTCTGTCCGCTACTCACACCCAGAACCCCTCCGACAAAAATTTTATTAGGGCCCGCAGCGGTAGCGGCAAGGGGGGAGGCCGTGGAGTTGATCGCAATATCGTTAATGGTCATGGTTGCGCCTCCTGTCTCCGTAATGGTAATGGAGGTAGGATAGACAATGCTGATATTGGCTCCCACCGTTGTCGTAACATCGATGCGACCGTTATGCCCGCCGCTTACCGATGTCCCCGCTGGCGCGGATGGCAATACGGGAGAGGGCAATACGCCTCCGGTCACGACCATGCCAGAGGCATCAATCGTAACGCTTGTAGCTCCTGTGGTAACAATACTGCCAAAATTTAAGGACTGATCCTCCGTTCCAGCAAGAACGGCAGCCGTAATTTCTGCCTCTGCCGTCATGGTAACAGCGACAGCCCACGAGTCCTTCACCCACAGAGACAAACAGGATACCAGTGCCAATATACAGACAACGTAGTTTTTTTTCATTGTTCCCCCTATTATCACTCAATTTCGGGAAAAGATCAAAAGAGACCCGCGCAAAAGGAACCCCCTTTTACGGGATGGTGGTTTGTCAAAAGCCAACAAATTCAATGACTGCATTTTCCATACCAGGCTCACATACCACCTTCATAAACCATATTATCGGACAAAGAGGCTAGCAACTTGATCCGATAATGCATTCCCCCATCAAAAAACTCTTTTTCAAACATATAGCAAAAGGTTTCCAAATGAAAACAACACCCTCTTCACAACCAGCCCAAACCAACCTCATCCTCACCGGCATGCCCGGAGCAGGCAAAAGCACCCTCGGGGTTCTTGCCGCCAAAATCCTTGGCATGGATTTTCTGGACACAGACCTTATTATTCAGTCCAATGAAAAAAAGAGGCTTTCTGAAATCATAGAAGAAAATGGCTTAAACGCATTCAAAGAAATCGAAGCCCGCCATGTGGCAGAACTTACGGTCTCCCACACGGTCATTGCCACAGGCGGCAGCGTCATCTACAGCGAGAAGGCCATGGAAAATCTTGCCTCTCAGGGCCTGATTCTTCACCTTGCACTTTCCCTGCCAGAGCTTACAAAACGCCTTGGAAATCTCGATGAAAGGGGGGTTGTCAGGATGCCGGGCCAGAGCCTTGCAGCACTGTTTCATGAGCGCATGCCCCTTTACAGAAAATGGGCAGATGCGGAAATGGCCTGCGACGGCCTTTCCATGGATGATCTTCTCTGCCGCATCCGGCAGATTTTTCCTCCTTCACCGTCATGAATGCAGCTTTTATGAATGCAGCTTTTTCTGTCAAAAACAGCAACGCCATCGCGGGTTTTAAAAGCTCCTGCCATCGGTGAAACGTCAAAGCCCCGCCTGCTTCCCCTTCATTCCTGCACAGATAAAAAATCCCTGCCCGGAAAGCCTTTTCGCCTCCCGGACAGGGACTGTCCTGCCGTAGAAATTCAGCACCGGATCAACGGGTATCGGCTACACTGTTCAGCCGTTTTGCGTTGAACCCCATAAAGCATAGGGACAATATGCTTGCTACAACTTTCCGCCCCTCCTGTCCGGATGGGGATGAGCCGTAACCACAAGGATTATTACTTCCATACGGGTATATGGGAACCTGATCTCAGGACTTTTTCAAAGCCCTTTTGCCATCACTCCAGTCCGGCGGAAGGGAGGACGAGAATCTGAGACAGGCACACAACTTACTCCAGCTATCAGGGAATGGGAAGCAGCTCCACCCTGCGGTTCCGGGCTCTGCCTTCTGCCGTATCATTATCGGCAATGGGATGGTCCGGTCCGTGGCCTGTCACTTCAAGCCTGTCCGCTCCAATACCCTGCCGGACAAAATAGTCTGCCACTGCCTGAGCCCTTGCTGCGGAAAGACGACGATTATAGGCATCCGCTCCACGACTGTCTGTATATCCGGCCACTTCAATCCGTAAATCCGGGTTCTTCTGCAACACCATCCGAACCTCATCCATGGCTTCATGATACCGGGAATCAATGACATTGCTGGAGATCCCAAAGGTCAGCCCCTGAATTTCCCAGCAACCCCGCTCATTCACCCTTGCACCCACAGGCGTTCCCGGACAGGCATCCAGATAATCGGGTACTCCATCCCCGTCACTGTCAATGGGGCAGCCCCGGATGTCCACAACCACACCCTCAGGGGTATCCGGACATTCATCCAGATAATCGGGTACCCCATCCCCGTCACTGTCAATGGGACAACCCTTTTCATCCACAGCAAGCCCTTCGGGGGTTCCGGGGCAGTGATCCCTGTAGTCCGGCACACCATCCCAGTCACTGTCCACAGGACAGCCCCACTTATCCACGGGAGCTCCCGGAGGCGTGTCCGGACAGCGGTCCAGATGGTCAGGAACGCCATCGCCGTCGGAATCCACAGGCTCCGGCGGTGTGACCATGGGGACCACGGCTGCCGTGCGGCCAAAGGTCCATGCCACACCGGCATGGGCGGCAAGATTCCAGTCCATCCCATCCGGAGGCAGAATACCGCGTACATCCATTCGGAAAGCCAGATCTTTTACAATATCCACAAAAAAACCGCCGCCTGCGTTCAGGGCAAAGTCCCGCTCCGCCTTCCCTCCTTCAGGATCAGTGGAGAGAATGCCCATACCGGCAGCACCATAAGGGCGAAAAGCCTGATCCGGCCGGAAAAGATACAAGGCATTACCGGATATATGCACCCCTCTTGTATCCACATCCGTATGCCTGTGCTCCGTACTCACACTGTGTACCATAAGCTCACCCATCCAGCGGGGTGTAAAGCGATAGCCAAGGCCCACGCCGAGACTCAAAGCCGTATCCAGATCCTGATCGCTATGAAACTTGTGAACTCCTGCCATGGGGCTGACAACAACTTCTTTTTCAAACCTGTCCGCATACACGGAAACCACAAGACCAACCAAGATCAGCAGGCCCGCACACACACCGGAAACAGCACATGTCCGCATAAAAATCTCCTTCCTGAAATGAAGTAAACAGAAACAACGCGCATGTAGAAGAATGATTTTTTAATTTTAAACCCCGTTCAGCCAATAAGCAAGCCGTCATTTTTGAAAAAAATCAATGGAACCATTTCAAAAAACGTTTCCAAAGCACCGGTAGCATACAATTTTGTTGCTTTTTACCCCTGACTTGTTTACATAGTGCGGTTCAGAATATTTTTTCAATTAAGGAGATTGGTATGCCACCGGAAGCCCAGCCCCGTATCACAGACAGCATTGCGGATGTCACCCTGCTCTATGAAATATCCAAGGCCCTTGGCGAACATATGGATTTAAAAAAATCCCTTTACACCGTCATGGACATCCTTGCCAGACACGGCAACATGCTCCGGGGCACCATCACCCTGCTCAATCCTGTCACCGGTGAAATCCGCATTGAGGTGGCCCACGGTCTCAGCAAGGGGGCCATGGCCAAAGGCATTTACAAGCTGGGTGAAGGAGTAACAGGCTCCGTCATCAAAGAAGGCAAACCCATTGCCATTGAACGTATATCCCAGGAAGCCACCTTCCTGAACCGCACATCCGTTCGAAAAGGAGATGAAGATTATTCCTTCATCTGCGTACCCATCAAAGAAGGCGACCATGTCATGGGAGCTTTAAGCACGGACAGGCCGTATCAGGAAGACTTCAACCTGCAAAGCGGCATGCAGCTCCTCTCTGTTATTGCCACCATGCTGGCTCGACATGTGAGCAACCTGGAACGGATTCAGATGGAAAAGGAAAGACTGAAGGCGGAAAATCGCAGGCTTCAGGAAGAGCTTGAAAAAAAATACCGCTTCACCAATATTGTGGGCAACTCCAACAAGATGAGGGAGGTCTATCAGATGATTTCCCAGGTTTCCCGCAGTACGGCAACGGTGCTGATCCGCGGGGAATCCGGCACTGGCAAAGAACTTGTGGCCAACTCCATTCACTACAACTCCAACCGGGCCAACCAGCCTTTTGTCAAGATCAACTGCGCGGCCCTACCGGAAAATCTCATTGAAAGTGAGCTTTTCGGTCATGAAAAGGGGTCTTTCACCGGGGCCATCAGCCAGAAAAAGGGCAAATTCGAAATGGCCCATAAAGGAACCATTTTTCTCGACGAAATGGGCTCCGTTTCCCCGGATGTGCAGGTCAGGCTGCTGCGGGTTCTGCAGGAAAGGGAGTTTGAACGCGTCGGCGGACACAAAACCATCAAGGTGGATGTGCGGGTGGTGGCGGCTACCAACAGAAACCTTGAACAGGCCGTGGAAGAAGGCGGGTTCCGGGGCGATCTCTATTATCGCCTCAATGTTTTCCCCATCTACATGCCGCCCCTCAGGGAACGGAAAACGGATATCCTCCTTCTGGCGGATCACTTCCTGGAAAAATACGCAAGGGAAAATGAAAAAGACATTAAACGTTTTTCTACCCCAGCCATTGACATGATGATGGGCTATCACTGGCCGGGCAACGTCCGGGAACTGGAAAACTGCATTGAACGGGCCGTACTTCTCTGTGAAGAAGGCGTTATCCATACCTATCATCTGCCACCAACCCTGCAGACGGGGGTGGAAACGGGGAGTCTCCCTGCCCATTCTCTGGAAGAAGCCGTGGCCAAGCTGGAAAAGGATATGCTGGTGGATGCCCTGAAAAACACCCGCGGTAACGTCACCCAGGCTGCGGAACTGCTGCAAACCACCGTGCGTAAATTTTCTTACAAGGCGAAGGCCTATGATATTGACTACAGGGAATACAGGTAGGACATACCTTTTCTTGCTCTGGTCTGGTCTGGTCTGGTCTGGTCTGGTCTGGAGATTGTTGCCGACAATCTCTGACAAGACACCCGGACTGTTTGTGAGTAACACTGCCACCGTTTCAGAATCCCGTACTCCAGCATGAAACGGTAAGCGTTTTGATTGTAAGCGTTGGGCTTATTGCTTGAATGACGGATTGCTCATAAAACCGGCAACTGTCTGAAGCCGGCACAAAAGACAGCGAACCAAAGCGGTCATGGCAATACATCAGCACAGCCTGCCTGTGCCGATCTCGCACAGAACAAAAAACTCTAAGAATCCGGCTTTCAAGATTCAACCACATGCGTACTCCAGCAAAAGGCCCGGATTTTTTAGCTTGAGTGCCGGATTGGGTTACGAAAAAACAGCCCGGCGACTATGGAGCTGCCTGACAGAAACCCTGATCCGGCTTCAAAATACGGAAACAATATTGGTAAAATTCGAAAATCAGGGAACCCCGACAATCAGGGTTCCCTGGATCGGACCTTCTGTTTTTTATACCAACAGGAGGTCTTTCTGTTTCAGGAACGTACCTTAGATATCATAGTACAGATGGAATTCATGGGGATGGGGTCTGCGCCGTACCTCTGTCACCTCTTTTTCCATTTTGTACTCAACCCATTTGGAAATCACATCTTCTGTAAATACATCCCCTTTCAGAAGGAAGGCATAATCTTCTTTCAGAGCGTTGAGGGCTTCTTCCAGACTTCCCGGCGCACTGGGAATGTTGGCCAGTTCTTCGGGCGGCAGGTCATAGATGTTTTTATCCATGGGATCGCCCGGCTCCATCTTGTTCTGAATACCGTCAATCATGGCCATCATAATGGCAGAAAAAGCCAGGTATCCGTTACAGGAAGGATCCGGCGTACGGAACTCAATACGCTTGGCTTTGGGAGAATCCACACCAATGGGAATACGAATGGCTGCGGAACGGTTACGACCGGAATAAGCAATATTGATGGGAGCTTCAAAGCCCGGCACCAGACGCTTGTAGGAGTTGGTGGTGGGATTGGTGAAAGCACAGAGGGCACGGGCATGCTTCATGATACCACCAATGGCCCAAAGGGCTTCCTGTGAAAGCCCCGCATAAAGATTGCCCGCAAAAAGAGGCTTACCATCTTTCCAGAAGGATGCGTGGATATGCATGCCGGAACCATTATCACCGAAGAGGGGCTTGGGCATAAAGGTAACGGTATGTCCGTTTCTGTAGGCCACATTTTTCAGCACATATTTAAACCATACCAGCTGATCCCCCATTTCCAGAAGGGGCTTGAAACGCATATCTATTTCCGACTGACCGGCCGTCGCCACCTCGTGGTGCTGGCATTCCATGGCAATGCCAATATCTTCCAGTGTCAGCATCATTTCTGAACGCAGATCCTGAAATTTATCCATGGGAGGCAAAGGGAAATAGCCTTCCTTGGACCGGGGTTTGTAGCCAAGATTGGGCCCTTCATCCTTTCCCGTATTCCAGGTGGCTTCCTTAGAGTCAATGCGGTAGAAGGAAGAATGCTGGGAAGACTCATAGCGAATATCATCAAAGATAAAGAACTCCGGCTCAGGACCAATAAAGCAGGTGTCACCTATGCCCGTGGATTTCAGGTAGGCTTCGGCTTTGGCAGCAATATGCCTGGGGTCCCGGCTGTAGGGCTCTTTGGTAATGGGATCGGCGATATTGCCGATGAGCACAAGGGTGGGGTGCTTAAAAAAAGGATCCATCTTTGCGGTTCTGGCATCGGGAATCACCAGCATGTCCGAGGCATCAATGGCCTGCCAGCCACGGATGGAAGAACCGTCAAAACCAAAACCGTTTTCAAAGCTCGCTTCGTCCAGCTCCCCTATGGGAAAGGAACAGTGCTGCCAGGTTCCGGGAAAATCCATAAAACGGATATCAACGATTTTTGCATTGTTTTCCTTGGCAAAGGCCAACACGTCACTTGGGGTCATGGTCTGTCTCCTTTTCAACCATCTTCAGGGCATCATGCCCGGGTCGGATAAGGGCTCTTTCGGCCCTGAAACCGGAAAGCATCCCGCACATTCCGGCATACACTTTTTTCTGATCATCCCCGGAGGATTCCACATCAGAATTCCTCCTTATTCTGCCGCTACCGGTGCCAAGCAGACCCTGCCCACAACCAGGGCAGAACTCTAAATGGCATCCGGTCCGGTCTCTCCCGTACGAACCCGGACAACGGATTCCACTGGAGTCACAAAAATTTTACCGTCACCGATTTTATCCGTCACAGCCGCTTTTCGAATAACCTCCACCACCTCCTCGATACGTTCTGCAGGCAAAACAATTTCGATTTTAACTTTTGGAATAAAGTCAACCACATATTCCGCACCCCGGTAAATTTCCTTATGCCCTTTCTGGCGACCATAGCCTTTAACTTCCGATATGGTCATACCCTGTACACCAATTTCATTCAGGGCTTCTTTCACATCATCCAGCTTGAAGGGCTTGATCACGGCCTCTATCTTCTTCATGGGGCAAACTCCTTTCTTCAGACATTTTTATAAGATGTGGTTTCTGACCCCTCCCCGGAAAAAGCGGAGGGGACTGGCAGGAATCAGAGTGTATATCCGACCTCGCTGTGCTGGGAGAGGTCCAGACCCTGGCGTTCTTCTTCCTCGCTGACACGCAGGCCGATAAAACGGTCGATAAGCTTCAGGATAATCAGCGAACCTACCAGAGAAAACGCAATCACCGCAAGGGCATCAATGAGCTGGATACCCAGCTGCCCCGGGTTCCCGTAAAAAAGACCATTCGCACCATCAGGATTGATGGCAAGGGAGGCAAAAAGACCCGTTGCCAGCGCCCCCCAGAGCCCGCCCACCCCATGGATGGCAACCACATCCAAAGCATCGTCATAGCGGAAAAGGGCTTTCATGCGGATGGCCAAACAGCATATCACACCAGCCACAAGACCAATAACGATGGCCGCCATGGGGCTGACAAAACCGGCCGCAGGGGTAATGGCCACAAGCCCGGCCACAGCACCCGAGGCAGCTCCCAGAGCAGTGGGCTTCCCATGGAACTTCCATTCATAAAGCAACCAGGAAAAAGCAGCCGCTCCGGCTGCAATCTGGGTTGTCATGAAAGCGTTTACGGCAATACCGTCTGCAGCAAGGGCACTGCCCGCATTAAAACCAAACCATCCCAACCACAGGATTCCAGCCCCCATAACAGTCATGGAAACGTTATGGGGCGGCATGGCTTCCCTGCCCCATCCCTTGCGGGGACCAATCACAATGGCAGCAGCAAGGGCCGCCACGGCGGAATTGATATGAATAACCGTACCGCCCGCAAAATCAAGGGTTCCATGTTCTCCTATCCACCCTCCACCCCAGACCCAGTGGCACACGGGGAGATAAATAAATGTTGTCCAGAAAAAGGTAAAAACCAGAAAAGCGGAAAAACGGATGCGCTCGGCAAAAGCGCCTGTTATGAGAGCCGCCGTAATCACAGCGAACATCAGCTGAAAGGCTACAAAAAGCAGGTGGGGAATGGTATCGGAATAGGGGCCGGGGTCCGTACCCACACCGTTCAGAAACAGATATTCCAGATTACCGATCATCCCTCCCACATCCGTTCCGAATGCCAGGGTATACCCATAGGTCACCCATATGAGAGAAACGAGTCCAAGACAGATAAAACTCTGCAATATGGTTGATAAAACATTGCGCGATCGTACAAGCCCCCCGTAGAATAAAGCCAGGCCGGGCGTCATGAACATTACAAGGGCTGCTGCCACCAGCATAAAAGCGGTATCTCCGGTATCCATCCGTCCATCTCCTTATAAAGTCGTAGAAAGCAGACTTTGTACTGCCTCATTTTTTATGGCCTGTAAAAAATGAAACCCTCTGAAATCTGCTTTTACAATGTTTGCACTACGATGACCGGAGTGACAGCCTCATGCCTCTGGCAGAACGTTGCGCACCGTCTGCCGGATCAGGGCTTCCTGCTCCGGTGAATCCATTTTTTCCCCATCAAAATCCCGCACATAAAACACATCCACCACCTGATCCACCTTGGTGGCAATTTTGGCGCTCTTCACATCCAGCCGGCATCGAAAGAGTGCACTGGTTAACCGGAACAAAAGCCCCGGAAAATCATAGGAATGAACTTCCACGATGGTGTAGAAGCTGGAGCTCTCGTTATCAATGCGGATAAGAGGAGGCTCCAGAACCATCCCCTTACCGGAAGGAGCCAGGGGTGCCTTGGCAACAATGGCGCCCATTTCAATCTTTCCCGTCAGAAGATCTTCCAGATCCTTACGGGTCTTTTCCCAGATTTCTTCCTCAAAAATCTGATCCGGTGGCGGCTTCAGGATAAAAAGATTAGCCGCAGCGCCATCCTTCCATCCGTAAATCCGGGCATCCAGAATATCAATCCGGTTCAGGGTAAAAGCCCCTGCAGCCCTGGAGAAAAAACCCGGCTTATCATCCGCATGGATCAGCACCCTGCGCAGATCCGCCCCCTGGCAGCGTTCCACCTGCCAGGCAAATGGAGCCCCCTTGCGATGCAGGCTGAGCCGCATGTGAGCCCTGATATCCGCAACGGAAAGCTCCAGAAGATAGGCCGGTGGCATGCCCTCCAGCAGAGCTTCCATGACAGGCCTTTCCGCTTCCGTCACATTTTCAAGAATTCTCTTTTGCTTTTCTTCAATACGTTCAATGGCATCTTCTTCGGCAAGGGTGCCCTTTTCAAGCATTTTCAAAACCTTGAAATAAAGACTTGTCAGAAGAGTCGCCGTCCACTCACTCCATGCCTTGGGTCCGGTGGAAACGGAATCCGCCACGGTCAAGAGAAAAAGCATACGCAGACGCTCCGGATCCCTGATTTTCATGGCACAGGCTGTAACGGTTTCTTCATCATTAATATCCCTTCGGGTAGCCGCCTTGATGAGGAAAAGATGTTCCTGAACCAGAAAAACTACCGTTTCCATATAATCCGAACGCATACCGAAACGGGCCAGAATTTTTCTTGCCAGCACAGCCCCTTCCTTGCTGTGATCATCACCCGGCACACCCTTGCCGATATCATGCAGCAGTGCCCCCCATAAGAGCAGCCGCTTGTTTTTGATTTCGCCAAAGGTCTCATGATACAGGACAGCATGGGGAAGAGATTTTTCTTTGGGAACAAGGGCAAACCCGGCAGCGGTCTGCACCGTTCGCAGGGAATGCTTTGCCACAGGATAAAGATGATATTTATTGTACTGTATCCGGCTGATAATGGCATCAAACTCAGGTATCAGCTGGCTCATCAAGCCGGTGGCCTGCATTTCATTCAGAGGGTGGTAGGCAAAGGGTGGAATCGCCAGTGTTCTTTCAAACATTTTCAGCACAACCCTGCGGTTGCATAGGGCCTCATCCACAAGATAGCCCATTTCCCGGACAATCCGCTTGGCTTCGGCGGAAAGGGGCAGTTTTTTGGAGCCGCTTTCCTGAAAGACCGCCACAAGAAGTTCGGGGTTCTTCAGTACAGACTTGATATCATCAAAGCCCAGCATTCCCCTGTGAACCACAAGCCCGGCTATGCGGGTTGTTTTACGATAGCGACGCTTCAGACCCAGCTTCTGGTCATGTCCGGCTTCATCCAGCAGCATGAGAAGATGCTGCTTAATGAAATCCATCTCCAGATGCAAGGCACCCAGAAAACGCTCCACGGCAGTCATGCCCTCACCCGCCGTGAAACCAAGGGTTTCCGCCAGCTGAATCTGATGCTCAAAATAAAGCTGATCGCATTTTCTTCCCGTAAGATAATGCAGATGATTCCGCACCTTCCAGATGAAAGCCAGTGCTTTTTTCAGGTTATGAAACTCTTCCCAGGAAAGATAGCCATTGTATTCCAGATCTCTGGGCTCTTTAAGTCCGAAACGAACCCGACCCAGCCAGAGCATGGTGTGATAATCCCGCAAGCCTCCCTGGCCCAGCTTGATATTGGGTTCCAGAAGATGGGTGGAATCCCCGAACTGCTCATGCCGTTTCCGGTTGCCTTCCACCAGCCACCCCATAATTTTCTTCGGATGGGAAGTCACAAAACGGGCCCGCAGTTTCTCCATAAGAGTCATAAAAAGCGGTGACATACCGCAGACAAACCGGGCATCCAGAACCGCCGTCAGCACTTCGAGATCCCGACTGGCAAGGCTCAAGCATTCACCGACGGACCGGGTGGCATGCCCCACCTCCAGCCCTATATCCCAGAGGGGATAGATAATTTCCTGAATCAGGGCTTCCGCTGCAGGTGGCACATCCTTTTCAAAAAGAAAAAGAATATCCACATCGGAATGGACACACTGCTCCATACGTCCGTAACCGCCAAGGGCAATAATCGCATAGGGATTTCTGGCAATATCCATGAGGGGGCCCACATCGCTGCGGGTAAAACTCTCCCAGAAGTATCCATCAATCAGCGCGGCGTGACGTACCAGAAAATCTTCAGCCCGACCCTCCAGATAATCCCGGATAAGCTCGGTCCGCTTTTCCTGCAGCGACTTCATGGCTGATTTTTTTTTCTGGGGCTGGATTCCTGTCATCATAGCATCGCCTTTCTGGCATAAAAATATAGCAATGTCTGTGCCAACCCGCCACAACACACACAAGGCCTTATTATCAAAAGATAAAAATTACTCCAGACCAGCACGGCCTGCATTCTCTTTTTTTCAAAAACGTAAGAAACATCGGACAGAGACACAACAAAAACGTATTTTTTACAATCTACCCATACCCAAAAACAACAATCGACTGCTTGACCTCTCATGATTTCAGGTATAAGGCAAGCTTCCAGCAGCCCATAAAACATCCATGACCCGGCCAAGGGGCCAGCCTGTTTTATCCGCTCAACTCACAACCCCTGCTGAGGTACGGTCATGGCATCTCTTCCGCCTTTCATGGCTCTCCATATTCCACAGCTTCTCAATCGCTTTCTCCTTGCCTACCATTCGGAAGACCAATGCATGCATTATGAGCTCAGGAGGCGCAGGAACGACAACCCCGTCTCAAAGGAACTCATCCTTTCTCTCAATGCCTTTTCCCACGAAATACATGTCAGCAAATTCTATCCGGAACTGTACAGAGAAAAACACAGCCACTATCTTTCAGCAGCCTGCTTTTTTCTGATCCTGCAGCACTTCGGGCATTTTTATGATCTGGATGAGAGTTGGGGAGTTTATCTTGACTCAGAACTATCTGTTTTTATGGATTTTTACGGAAAGCTACAGGATTTTGATTTTCACACCCTGCAGAACAGGCGCACGGGAACCGTGGCTGTGCGAGGTCACTATACGCCCTGCGACCTCGATATGGAAGGCATTATTGAAGACAGGCTTTCATAAAACAACCGCACCGGGGCAAACCCGGTGCGGCATGCTCTGTATTCTGAAAGAGAAGGGTGCCGGAGAATATTGTACCCGATCGTTTACACAACACCCTGAAGAGTCATCGCCCTGGCAACCTTCAGGAAACCGGCTATATTGGCACCGGCAATATAGTTACCTTCCCGACCGAATTCTTTGGCTGCATCCCAGGCATTATCATGAATACTCTTCATAATACCTTTCAGCTTTTCATCCACTTCTTCACGGCTCCAGGAAAGCCGGATGGAATTCTGGGTCATCTCAAGACCTGAAGTGGCAACCCCACCGGCATTCGCAGCCTTACCGGGAGCAAACAACACACCATTTTTCATAAAGATATCGATTGCCTCCGGTGTACTGGGCATATTAGCGCCCTCTGCCACCAGCCTGCAGCCGTTTTTCACCAGCTCGGCAGCCTCTTCACCGGAAATTTCATTCTGCGTGGCACAGGGGAAAGCACAGTCTGCCTTCACACCCCAGGGGCGCTTTCCTTCCGTAAAGGTCGCTTTGGGAAATTTCTCAACGTACTCACGAATACGGCCCCGCTTCACATTTTTAAGATCCATGACAAAGGCCAGCTTCTCCGCATCAATGCCGTCAGGATCATATATGAAACCATTAGAATCGGAAAAACTTACGGGAATGGCTCCCAGCTCCAGGAGTTTTTCCGCACAAAACTGCGCAACATTACCAGAACCGGAAATGGCGCAGATCTTACCCTTGAAACCGTCTCCCTGCTGAGCCAGCATATTGTCAGCAAAGTACACACACCCGTACCCCGTAGCTTCCGGACGGACCAGAGAGCCGCCGAAATCAATTCCCTTACCCGTCAGCACGCCCGTAAAGTGATTGACGATACGCTTATACTGGCCGAACATATAGCCCACCTCACGCCCGCCGACACCAATATCCCCTGCGGGTACGTCCGTATCCGGACCAATATGACGATACAGCTCCGTCATGAAACTCTGGCAGAAACGCATGATTTCGCCTTCACTCTTTCCATGGGGATGGAAATCAGAACCGCCCTTACCACCGCCCAGAGGAAGGGTCGTCAGGCTGTTCTTAAAGACCTGCTCAAAACCAAGAAATTTCAAAATTGAAAGATTTACCGAAGAATGGAATCGTATCCCTCCCTTGTAGGGACCAATGGCACTGCTGAACTGAACGCGGAATCCACGGTTCACATGAATTTTACCGGAATCATCCACCCATGGAACCCGAAAAAGAATAACCCGCTCCGGTTCTACCATGCGCTCCAGAATGGAGTATTCCTGAATCTCCGGCATCTGAGATACAACAGGCTCAAGGCTTTCCAGCACTTCTTGAACGGCCTGCAAAAATTCCGGCTCATGACCGCTTCTGCCTTTTACCTGCGCAAGCACTTCCCCGATATAAGCACTTCCCATGCACCCCTCCTTATGTGGCAGCTCCATTCCGGAACACATTATCCGGGAATTTCCTGCCGCTGGTATCAATTTTTACTGGTATCTGACAGCGGGGCAACCTAACATTTTTGAATTTTTTTGTACAGTTCTCCACAATCATTTTTTTCTGGCTTCTTCAAAAAAACCAATATCCAATAAAATCAATCCCCGAAACCCTTCCCCTTATGGCCAGCCATGCGACATAAACAACAACTGCTGCCAGCCGCCAGCCTCTGCCATGCTTACCTTCCCGTACAGAGTGTCAGATCCGCCGCCCTCAACCCGGGAATCTGAGTTCTGCCCACTGCAAAACAGTCTGTCTGCATACAATCAAAATCTACCCATGGGGAATGCAAGACCATGCCCATAAAAAAAACCCCTGAAACAAAGCAGTTCCGGGGGTTCTCTTTCAAAAAACAGAAACAGCATGGCAATCAGCACATATCCGCATGAAACTCCTGAAGACTCTGCACAGCCTCCTTGCCCTGTCTGCGGGCAGCAATTCCCTTTGCCGCCGCAATGGCCGCTGCCGGTGTGGTAATATAAGGCACACCAAAACGAATAGCCGCCTTGCGTATATAGGAATCGTCAGTAATACTCCGTTTCCCCGAAGGCGTGTTCAGGAGAAGCTGTACCTCATTGTTTTTAACGGCATCGGCAATATTGGGTCTGCCTTCCAGCATCTTCTTGACCCTTTCCGCAGGCACCCCGTTTTCTTCAAGAAAAGCATGGGTTCCTCCCGTAGCCAGAACCCGGAAACCCAGCTCATGAAAAAGCTTTGCCGCCACCAGGGCATCCTTTTTATCCGGATCCGCCACCGTAATAAGCACCGACCCTTCCAGCGGCAAAGAAGCCCCGGTGGCTTCTTCTGCCTTGAAAAAAGCCAGCCCAGGAGAATGAGCCATTCCCAGTACCTCGCCTGTTGAACGCATTTCCGGCCCGAGCACAGGATCCACCTCGGGAAACATAGGAAAAGGAAACACCGCCTCTTTAACACCGAAATGACTGAAAACAGGCCGCCTCAATCCGAGATCCGCCAGCTTTTCGCCCAGCATGATACGCACAGCAATCCGGGCCATGGGAATGGCACAGACTTTGGAAACCAGAGGTACGGTACGGCTGGCCCTGGGATTGGCCTCAAGTATATACACCTTGTCATCACTGATGGCATATTGAATATTCATCAGGCCTTTCACACCCATTTCAACGGCAATTTTTCGCGTGTAGTCCTCTATGGTCTCAATATGGCGGAGGGGGATAGTTACCGGCGGAATCACACAGGCCGAATCACCGGAATGTACTCCCGCCATCTCAATGTGCTCCATTACCGCAGGCACAAAAGCAGTTATGCCGTCACAGATGGCATCGGCCTCCGCTTCCGTTGCATTCTGCAGAAACCGGTCGATAAGAACAGGACGGTCGGGCGTTACAATTACGGCCCTTGACAGATAATCCCTGAGACTGGCCTCGTCATGCACCACTTCCATGGCCCTGCCGCCCAGCACATAGGAAGGACGGACCATGAGGGGATAAGCGATACGGGCGGCGATGGCGATGGCTTCCTCTTCCGTGGCCGCCATACCCGAATCCGGCTGGGGGATACCGAGACGTTCCATCATGGCATTGAACTGGGCCCTGTCTTCCGCCATATCTATGGTGGCCGGACTGGTACCAAGAATGGGCACCCCTGCCGCTTCCAGCTCCTTTGCAATATTCAGCGGAGTCTGCCCACCGAACTGTACCACAACACCCTCACAGTGCTCCTTTTCATAGATGGCCAATACATCTTCCACCGTAAGGGGTTCGAAATAAAGCTTATCTGACGTATCATAGTCCGTGGAAACAGTTTCCGGGTTGCAGTTCACCATTATGGTTTCGTAGCCCGCATCCTTGAGGGCAAAGGCCGTATGGACACAGCAATAATCAAACTCAATGCCCTGTCCGATTCGGTTGGGGCCGCCCCCCAGAACCATCACTTTCTTACCATCAGATACAGCCACCCGGTCTTCGGCATGCCAGGTGGAATAATAATACGCCGCATTATCTACACCGCTCACAGGAACGGCCTCCCATCCGCTTTTCAGATTCAGGGCTTTGCGTTTTTCCCGGATCGCCTCCTCCGGAAGAGCCAGGAGTTGTGCCAGATAGCGATCCGCAAACCCGTCTTTTTTGGCCCTTACAAGAAGTTCTTCCGGCGGCAGCGTTCCTTTGTGCGTCAGGATTTCTTCCTCCAGCGCAACCAGTTCCTTCATCTGACCAAGGAACCATGGCTTGACACGGGTAATTTCATATAACGTATCCACATCCGCACCCTTACGCAGGGCTTCATACAAAATAAAATGGCGCTCACTGCAGGGTTCCACCAGCATTGCCAGCAGGGCATCCAGAGATTTTTCATGAAAATCCTTTGCAAAACCAAGACCATAACGCCCAATCTCCAGAGAACGGATAGCTTTCTGCAATGCTTCCTTGTAATGCTTACCAATACTCATCACCTCACCCACGGCACGCATCTGCGTTCCGAGGCGGTCATGAACACCCTGAAACTTTTCAAAGGCCCATCGGGCAAATTTCACTACCACATAGTCACCGGAAGGAGTGTAGCGGTCCAGCGTTCCATCCCTCCAGTAGGGAATTTCCTTCAGTGTAAGACCTGCGGCCAGCATGGCGGAAATCAGGGCAATGGGAAAGCCTGTGGCCTTGGAAGCCAGAGCCGATGAACGGGAGGTTCTGGGGTTGATTTCGATCACAACCACCCGATCCGTTACCGGGTCATGGGCAAACTGCACATTGGTGCCACCGATCACCTCAATGGCATCCACAATGCGGTAGGCATAATCCTGCAGTCTGGCCTGCAGCTCCCCGGAAATGGTGAGCATGGGAGCCGTACAAAAAGAGTCCCCTGTATGTACTCCCATAGGATCCACATTCTCAATAAAACAGATCGTAATCTTATGGCCCGTGGCATCCCGCACAACCTCAAGCTCAAGCTCCTCCCACCCGCGCACCGATTCTTCTATCAAAACCTGCCGTACCGGGCTGGCAGCCAGTCCCCTGGCAACGGTATCTTCAAACTCTTCCATATTATAGGCAAAACCACCACCCGTCCCCCCCATGGTGTACGCCGGGCGGACAACCACAGGAAGTCCCATACGCTCCACTGCGGACATGGCTTCTTCCATGGTCGTTACAATTTCGCTCAGGGCTGTCTCGATGCCGATCTCCGCCATGGTTTTTTTAAAAGTATCCCGATCTTCTCCGCGCTTAATGGCATCCAGATTCACGCCTATCACCTGAACCCCGTACTGTTCCAGAATACCGGCTTCCGCCAGATCCGATGAAAGGTTCAGGGCCGTCTGCCCCCCCAGATTGGGCAACAGGGCATCCGGTCTCTCTTTTTTAATAATTTCCCGGAGGCTTTCCACATTAAGCGGTTCAATGTAGGTAGCATCCGCCATGCCAGGGTCCGTCATGATAGTAGCGGGATTGGAGTTGACAAGAACAATGCGGTAACCAAGGGACCGTAGCGCCTTGCATGCCTGGGTACCGGAATAATCAAACTCACAGGCCTGACCAATGATGATGGGACCGGAGCCAATGATCAGAATTTTATGAATATCTTGCCGTTTCGGCATAGTCGTCCTCCTTCAGGTAAAAAGGGAAAGTACTCTTTTTTTCGGCCGCAATATGGCAGACTTTCAGAAAATCCGCAAACGGATAGCATTTCCTGCCTTATCTTTCACCGATCCTGGACTGAATCAAGAATTCGTCTCAAGCCCTTGACCGTTGCCTCTCCTTATCCTAGAGTCCCGTCGACTCCAGAGGAGCAGCAACCGGAACCCTTGACCATAAGGCATACTGCCGCCTGTAAAGGAAACGTATAATGTACCAGAGTCCCCAGGAAACCATACATGACTTTCATCTTATTGATCCTTCCAGTCCGCTTAAATCCAGATGCTTCGGGTGCAGCCAGCAGAACCCCTACGGCCTCCGGATGCAGTTTCAAAGTAATGGCAGGGAAACACTGATTGCGGACATTACGGTACCCAGTCATCTCTGCGGGTGGAACAACCTGGCCCATGGCGGCATCATCGCCGCCATTCTGGATGAAACCATGGGGACTACCGGCCTTTCCCTTCTTCAGGCCTTTATCATGACCAAAACCATGACCGTTCATTTCAAAAAACCCGTACCCGTTGCCGCTCCTCTCCGTGCACAGGGGAAAATAACCCGAAGAGATGAAAAGTACGCATATATTGAAGCGTGTATTCTTGATGAAAACAATCAGAACCTTGCATCGTCGGATGGTATTTTCCGTATTTTTACCCGGAAAGAGTGCGCAAACCTGCCTGCAATGGACCAGATTCAGACTCCGGCGTTCTTTCAGCACCCCACAGCAGAGGGAGACTGCTGACCCCTCCCTTTTGTTCGATACTGAATCAATATCCACAGCTTTATTCTACCCGTTTGCCAGCAGTGTGGTAAAAAGAGCCCCCCCTGCTACTGAACTACAAACAGATACAGCAGGAACTGTTTCACTCAGGGGCAAGCTCTCCAGCAACCTTGCGGGGCATCTCTTAAGAGCATAACGAATCCGCCATACAAAACGGCGAAACTTTAACAAAAAGTTTCGCCGTTTTTCACTTCTCTTCCGGCTGACCAATCAAGGCGCAAGGCACTGTTCCGCCTTCGCATTTCCCCGACAGCCCGATGGGATCCGCTGCATCTTCAACGCCGTGAACGGCAAATGATACAGCGTCTATACCAAGCTTATTCCTGATCCCGCATCTTATACTGCCCTTTAAGGCTATACACCTGCTCCAGCCAGATTTTGTTGAAGCGATCCGGATTGGCCGCAGGAGCCTTGATCATGGCCAGAGCCAGCTCCCTTTGCTTATCCGTATTGGAAGGCTTACTGAAAAGGGTGGTGGCATGCTTGCTGAAATCCCGAATCATGAAATCAAAGATTTCCTCAATCAAGTTGTCATCCAGCTCCGGCCAGAATTCACGGGCTTCAAGGATGAGCTGACCATAGGGAACAAGGCAGAAAATTTCTCCCAGCACCAGCAGATAATCAATGTCTCTGGCCTGGCCTTTATCCGGTGTGGCTTCCACAAGGAATTTTTTGAAGCTTTCGATCTGCTCTTTGAATACATTCACATTGGGCAGATCCACAGCCTTGTAAGCAAGCTTGTAATCATGAAACTGTACCTTGCTGAGACCGGCCGTGGGACCCTGATCAAAAAGGAAATCGTCATTTACCACATCATCCCGCTTGGGTATTACAGGGAACTCTGCAGGATTGAAGAGGAAATTGTTCATGAACTTGACAATCAGAGCCATGTTCACATGAACCGTACCTTCCAGCTTGGGCAGCATGCGTATTTCATGGGCCGCGATCTCAAAGAAAGGTTCCGCCTCAAAGCCTTTAGCTGCAATGATGTCCCAAAGCATGTTGATGACCTCTTCGCCCTGGGTGGTAACCTTCATTTTCACCATAGGGTTATAGAGGAGATAGCGGCGGTCATCTGCCTTGGCGGAACGCATATAATCAATGGCCCGCTCGGAAAAGACCTTCATGGCGACAAGACGGGTGTAGGAATCCGTAAAAAGCCGCTTCACATGGGGAAAATCCGTCACATACTTGCCATAAACATTACGATTGGCCGCATGATCAATGGCTTCATAGAATGCGTGGGTCGCCATGCCAATGGCACCCCAGCCGAGATTGAATTTGCACACATTGATGGTATTGAGCATATTGTCCCATGCCTTGGGTCCACGCTCCATGATGTCCGCATCGGTAATGGGATAATCGTGCAGCACATATTCGGCCACATAATTCTGCTCGTTTACCGTATTTTTCACACACTCATACTGGGGATGTTTGGAATTGGCCGCAAAAAAGACATAATCATCGGTACCGGCAACCTTGCCAAAGGTGGAGGCAATGGCGCACTCATTGCCGTTACCGATATAGTACTTGTCGCCATTGGCCTTGTAGGTACCGTCTTCCTGGGGGTAAAGCATCATGTCCGAGGAATAGATGTCGGCCCCATGCTCCTTTTCGGAAAGGCCGAAGGCAAAAACCTCGCCGTCCTGAAGAAGCTTGGCTGTTTTATGCTTGATTTCCTCATTGGAGCCCATCCAGATGGGTCCCAGACCCAGCATGGAAACCTGATATGTATACCAGTAGGTGATGCCATAAAAAGCGGATATTTCTGCAAAGATAGAGTTTCTGTAGGTATCCCAGCGGGAGTCTTCGGCACCGTAACCCGCAGGGGTCATCAGGGTGGCCATCACCTGGTTTTCCTTCATGAATTGAACAAATTCATAATTCCAGGCCTTGTCATGCCAGTCTTTCTTGATGCTTTTCAAACCTTTGGTTTCAAAAAAATCAATAACGGCCTGCATCATCTTCTGGGTTTTCTCATCGGCATGCTTGCGGTTATGCAGCTTAGGATTAAAGAGAATCATGTGCCTACTCCCTGTTTACAGGTATGGTTAAAGAGTCATTTCCGGCACAACCTGTCACCGGAAACCCCCTGCCTTTCAAAAAGACTTGCATACAAGCTAAATCAAGCAAAAAAAGACAGGCCTATTCCAAGGCCCATCCTATCAAAATATAGCTTGTGCGCAAGGGATAAAATCCAAAAAAAACACCCCCGAAAATCATATCATGATATGGTCATTCATTTTCTGACAAACCCACAGGACTCGCACTGATTCAACGTATTCCGCCATGGGTTTCCTGAAGCCGCCGCAGAAAGTTTCTGAAAAGATTCTGCTCTTCCCCAGAAAATCCGGCAAGAAATGACTGATGAGCCTCTTCAAACCGCCGATCCAGCTCCCGGGCCTTGTCCCTGCCAATATCCGTGAGGTACAGAAGCACTGCCCGCCTGTCTTCCGGGCTCCGTTTACGGTTAATCAATGTCAGACCTTCCAGCCGGTCGATAATACCGGAAACAGTAGCGCTGTCCAACTGCGTCTGTTCACCCAGCTGACGGGACGTCTGACCCTCTTCCCGGCCCAGAAGGATCAGAAGCATAGCCTGTACCGTTGTCACACCAAGATCCGCTATGTAATTTCCCCAGAAACGGTAACCGGCCTGACTGTTTTTCGCCAGAAGAAACACCACACAATCTTTCAGCTCCATCATTGACCTTTCACAAAAAAGCATTCCGCATTGACTGCGGACCTGTCGAAACATAATTTTCCGCATGAATCACTGTTCATATAAAACAGACACCTATGGATGTCAATGGAGCCTGCATGATCAGAAAACGGGAAAAACAGCACTCCGTTTTTCCCGCATTGTCTTCTGACTTCCCCCTGTGCCGTTACCCAGCCGCTAGCAGGCCAAAAAACTAGCCCTCCATTGTGGCCTGTACAAACTCGAGGGTAGCTTTTACATGGGGATCAAAAAATCCATGCAGAGGAGACCGCCAGTCCAGCTCAGCAAGCTTGGTGCGGATACGTTGAGCAGCATCGTATTTAACGCTGTCCTTGAGGGTAATGAAAGCACGGCCCGGATTGTCAATCCAGGTACAGATTATTTCCTTGGCCCTTGGAATCAGCTGATCTGCTTCCAGTACCTCATCCACAATACCCAGCTCCAGAGCCTTCTCCGGGCTCACCATATTACCGAAATACATGACATCCCGGAACTTTTTATCCGTATCCAGACCAAACCGCATCACCTCAAGCTCTGCCACCGTAAGGGCCAGTCCCAGCTTGATTTCACTCATGCCCAACTTGATTTTGGGATGACTGCTCACAATACGGTAATCGGATGCCATGGCAAGAATCATTCCCATGGCCGCTGTATGACCGTTCATGGCGCAGATTACAGGCTTTTTACAAATAAAATAATTCAGCAGAAAGTCTTCCTCAAATTCAAAAAAATCCACGGCCGCCGCATGATCTTTAAAATTGATGAAGGTGGGCAGGTGAAATCCGCTGGAAAAGAACTTGCCTTCTCCTGTGAGAATGATGCCCTTGATGGCATCATCCGTATTGGCCTTTTCCACGATTACAGCCATTTTTTCCATGGTTTCACGGGTAATGGAATTGGTTTTTCCATGACTCAGGCGAACAATAATAATGCCATCTTCCAAACTTTCCGTTAACATAATAACCTCCTCAAAGGACAGGAACAATAAGCAAAAATTCAGGCAATGACCTGCCATCAGGCAGAGACTTCCTGATTTACCCAACAATGCACGGAGAGCTGACTCAAATCTGTTGCTTCAAAAGGCTTGCATACTAGCCAACGGCCCGGACCCTGTCAATATGCAGACTGACGGCGGCAACCGCCTTTCTTCCAGCTTACCCAAAAACCACAGACTCCCGAATTCAGGGGCGGAAAAACCATCATGGCTTTTCTGCGGAACGGGCACAGGTAATACAGACCAGCATACTGGGGTCCACTTGCAGGCGACCATGGAAAATTTCTTCATCACAATGCATGCAATAACCGTAATCACCCGTTTTCATTCTCCTCAAAGCAATCTCGATACGGTTTTTTTCCGCATTGAGCATTTCACTTGTAGCCCTGGACATGGCCCGCTGCTGCATGGCATCCATCCTGGAAAGCCGTCCTACGCGAGTCTGATCCAACTCCACAGGAGCGTTTTCTTCCCTTGAAAGACTCTGGATATCCAGAATTTCCTGCCTGCGCTCTTCAAGACGCTGCCTGAAGTCGGCCATTTTCTGTTCTTCCATACTACAGCCTTTCTCAAAAAAATGCTGGCCACCTGCAACAAAGAACACGCCATATCAGGGTGCCTTTCTTTTTCAACGGCACAGGAGGTCTCCCGCCATGGCATATGTGGCCAAACATTTGTTGCATGAAACACACAGGTTATTTCTATCCCCGGCAGCCCGCCTCCGGACAGGCTCGGACTCCCGTATTAAAGGACGAGAGATGAATCCCTAACCTACAAGCCCGCAACGGAGACTCCGCCCTGGACTCATGAGCGGACAAAGTGACCGGGAAGAAGCATCCCGCCACAATGTCCGGTCTCGGAAAATTCCGCCGTGAATCATCAGAGCCTGCCAGCTCCTACAGACAGCGATCCAGAATCCTGCCACTGATTTCAGGTGTAATGTCTCTATGTTCTCCCAGTTTTTTCATCCCATGGGCCTGCAGCTGCTCAACAACACGGGAAATACCCTCGGCTCCTATGCCGTAATCACTCAGCCGGGTTTTCACCCCCATCCGCTCAAAAAATTCACGGGTCTTTTCAATGGCCGCATCCATAACCGCCTCTTTATCAGCCCCCTCTAAGCCCCATATCCGCTTCGCATACTGGAGCAGTTTTTCCCCTTTTGGCTCTCTGCGCTCCTGCAGCACCCCCGGAAGCACAATCGCAAGGGTCTGCGCATGGTCCAGCCCATAAAGGGCTGTCAGCTCATGGCCAATCATGTGGGTGGTCCAGTCCTGTGGTACCCCTGCCCCTATCAAACCATTAAGGGCCATCGTTGCAGTCCACATCAGATTGGCCCTGATGCCATAATCATCGGGCGCTTCAAGGGCTCTGGGACCTTCTTCAATGAGGGTCTGAAGCAGCCCTTCGGAAAAACGGTCCTGCACCTTTGCGCCCGCAGGCCAGGTCAGATACTGCTCCATTACATGAACAAAAGCGTCGATCACGCCATTGCTGATCTGCCGGTCAGGCAGTGTATAGGTGGTTTCAGGATCCAGTATGGAGAAAACCGGAAACACGTGGGGGCTTGCAAAGGGCAGTTTGGCCTGCAGGGATTTTCTTGTAATCACACTGCCGCTGTTCATTTCTGAACCTGTGGCAGGCAGGGTCAGAACCGTACCAAAGGGTAAAGCCTTCTGAATTCCGGCTCCTCTCTTTGTCAGGATATCCCATGGTTCTCCTTCAAACAAGGCTGCTGCAGCCATAAATTTGGTACCGTCTATAACCGATCCTCCACCAACGGCCAGAAGAAAATCGATTCCTTCTGAGCGCAGTCTTTCCACCCCTTCCATCAGAGTTTCATAGCTGGGATTGGGTTCTATCCCGGCAAACTCTCTCACATCATATCCCTTGAGGGCCTCTTTCACCTGATCCAGCACACCGTTCCGCCGGACACTCCCGCCGCCATATGTAATGAGAACCCTTGTGGATGGAGGAATTTTTCCGCGCAGGGCCGCAATCTCGCCTCTGCCAAATATAATTTCCGTGGGATTGTACAGTCTAAAATTCTGCATTCTTTTCACCCTTCCCTTTCGGATTCCACTATGTCTGAATATTCTATCCCATGCACTTACCAGCAAACAGCGCAGGCTGCACCACACCAAAAGACACCTTCTTATATCACAAAAAAACAGACAAACCTGCACACCAACGGAGCAGGTAGAAACTACTTTGTCTTACGCCGGAATTACTGTACCATCCATAAAAAAAGCGCAGACTGGCAGCCACCTACAGAACCGCACCGGTTTTTTCCTATTCGATAAAAACAGACTGGAGAATGTATGAGTACGGAAAAAGAAGAAAAAAGAAAAAAACAGGACACCATCCTCCAGCAGGAAATACGGAACAACAGAAAATTTTCCATGGCCGAAGCCATAGGCCGGGAGGGTGGTCATTTTATGAAGGGGCACAACCCTGTGCCTGCCATTGACCGGCTGGTGGCAAAACTGAATGATTTTATCCGTGATCACACCCGCGATACTTCAAGGGTACTGATTTCCGTACTCCAGGAAAAGGTGAAAAACAACAGCCTTTCCCTTTCGGAACAATCTGAAAAACCCTTTACCTTTCTTCACGGGCTGATCCGCTCTTATCTGGACTACCCCGAACGTCTTTATGAGCTCACCCGTCAGGCCGACATCAAATGGGGACAAATTAACAATGAAAAACCCTACTTCCAGAAACCCGGCGATCCACCCCACCCCGAGGATGAATATTCCCACGAAAGCGTAGCGGCAAGACTGACGGATCTGCTGGAAACCATGGAAGCCTCCATGGAAGAAGAAAATAAAGACTGAGCAGGCAGAAACCTGCCGCCCCTAAAGGCCTTCAGGGTTTTAAAACCGGGCCGGTGCAGGGGACTTTCCCTACGCAAAACCGGCAACTTCCCCCAGACAACCCCGTACCGCACCGGCCTTCCTTCAGGAAAGAAAACTCCAGAGAACCCCGGCGGCAATGGCAGAACCGATCACCCCTGAAATATTAGGAGCCATGGCATGCATGAGCAGAAAATTGCCGGGATCTTCCTTCTGGGCCACATGGTGCACCACACGGGCCGAATCCGGTACAGCCGAAACCCCGGCGGCACCAATCAGGGGATTGATTTTGGTTTTTAAAAACAGATTCATGAACTTGGCGAAAAGCAACCCGCAAGCCGTTGCCACGGCAAAACTGGCTGCTCCCAGTACAAAAATCCCTATGCTTTTCGCATTAAGAAAAACATCTGCCTGGGTGCTGGCCCCAACGGTTACACCCAGGAGGATGGTCACCGTATCGATGATTACCGTGCGGGCCGCCACAGCCAGACGATCCGTCACCACGGCCTCCTTGAGGAGGTTACCCAGAAACAGCATGCCCAGCAGGGGAAGAGCCGCCGGTGCGATAAAACAGCACATCAGAAGCCCCATGATGGGAAAAATGATTTTTTCCCTCTGGGAAACCTTCCTTGGCTCCTCCATGCGGATGCAACGCTCTTTTTTCGTGGTCAGAAGCTTCATAATGGGCGGCTGGATCACGGGTACCAGAGCCATATACGAATAAGCGGCAATGGCGATGGGACCGATCAGATCCGCAGCGAGCTTTGATGTCAGGAAAATGGCCGTTGGCCCATCCGCGCCACCGATAATACCGATGCTGGCCGCTTCAAAAGGAGAAAATCCGATGGCCAGAGCTCCCAGAAAGGTAAGAAAAATACCCGCTTGAGCAGCAGCACCCAGCAGCATGAGAGAAGGTCTTGCCAGAAGGGTAGAAAAATCCGTCATGGCTCCGATACCAAGAAAAATCAAGGGCGGATAAATGCCGTGGGTAACGCCCATGTAAAGATACCCCAGAACGGAACCTTCTTCATAGATACTCAGACCCAGCCCATGGAATACCGGGATATTTCCCATGAGAATACCAAATCCTATGGGGACCAGCAAAAGGGGTTCGTAGCGTTTGACTATCCCCAGATAAATAAATACAAGCCCCACACAGATCATAAAAACATGGCGGAAATCAACCAGATAAAAGCCTGTATTACTTAAAAAATCCAGCAGAAGCGGGATCATGTCTCTTCTTTCATGGTCAGTCGTTGGTTGATGATTCCTGCCGACCGGTCAGACCGGCAGCTACTTGCGCCCATTTTGTAAGCATTCAGCAGGCCACCACCGTTGGCTTTGCCCTGATTAAAAATACTTACAAACAGATCACCGGATAATATGACTATGGAAAACTGTCAGACCTCACCCCGGCACTCATGCCAGAAAATTTCAAGGCTAAAAAATGTCAGCTTCCGGTCTGTGTACCAGGCAGACCCCGGCCTTTACCAGGGGAAGAAGGGAAAAAATTCTGCATAGTGCCCCTTTGTTTTACCGGCAATTCTCTGTTTTCAACAATCCGGTCAAAAGCAACCGAATCCCAGATATAATACCCCTTCCCATCGGGCTTCAGCACACCGGTACGCACAAAATCCGCCAGAATGGCATGGCAACGGGCAACCCCCCTTTTTTCTGCCTGTTCAAGAAGGCCCGGTAGAGAAAGGGGAAACCCCATGCTTTCTGCCAGAAGGGAATAGTGCAAACAGGCATCCTGAAAACCCGCAAAAGAAGTCAGAGCCGGGGTCTCAAGCCGGGCAGGAGCAGCATCCTTCTCTACAGCAAGCTCACCTGCCTTTGCATGTTTACGGGCTTTCCGTGCTTCCACAAAAGCAAGGACACGATGCAGCCGGGAAATACTGAAAGCCAGAAGGCTTAATCCCGTAAAAACAATAACAATCCCCAAAAAAGCCATTTCCCAGCCATTATGGAGGGCAATGGCAGACAAACCGTACTCCGCCATCAGAAACCCTCCCGGCTAAAATCCTCATCCACAAAAATCCCGGCGCTGTTCCTTTTCGCCTTTCTCTGATTCAGGTACGCCTGAATGCTGCGCTGAATCCGGTCCGCAAAACGGGGATTTTCCTCGAGCATCCTCTCACGGTTTGCCCGGTAGAGGGCCATAAGGGAACCATCGGTCAGGGCAAGGCCTCTTGCCGTATAACGCCCCTGATTCAGCATGGCATTCATGCCGATCACCTCACCACTGCCATGCAGGGTAAAACCGCTTCCATCGGGAAAAGCCATGAGATAATCACCGGATATGGTGATATACAAGGTCTCCGCCTTTCTTCCCCAACGGATAACCTCCTCCCCTTCCCGCACCCGAAAAACCTGCATATACGCCGCAAGAATTTCGATGGATTCGGGACTCACCCTTTTTAAAAGAGGCAGGGTTTTCAGAATACGCACCATGGTATCAGAAAGCGCATGCACAAAAAGCCTCCATCCTATCCTATACGGCAGAGAACCGCATCCTTGGCAACGGAATCACCGCTGCGCACACATAAATTCAGAATGACCCCTGAAACCGGAGCAACCAGTGCATTTTCCATTTTCATGGCCTCCAGAATCACCACCGTTTCACCGGCCTTCACACTGTCTCCTTCCTTTTTACGAAAGGAAACCACCATTCCCGGCATGGGGGCCACAAGGGGAGTGCCATCCTCCCCGTCACTAACAGGAACAGGAACGGCAGCTGGCGATTTTTTCGCAGGCTTTCCACCGCCCGTTTCCCTAACCGCCTTCTTTTCTACAGCAGGCGGAGTAAGGGGGAAGGCATGACGGATCACCGGCGCTCCACCCACCTCGTCCACCCCTACCTCATAGTAGGTATCGTCTACAAAGACGTGGAAGGTGCGAATATAGGGACTTTTTTCCGGCACTTTTTCAGGCTCCGTTATTTTATGCTCCCCTGCCAGAATCCGGATCATCCGCTCCCGTATTTTCATGGCCTCTTCCAGCGTCCTGGGAAGAGTATATTCCGGAGCCGTCTCCTTGCCGTACTTCCAGCGCAGAAAACGCTTGCCCGTAGCAGGGAAAAGGGCGCAGAGCAGCTCGTCTTCAATATCCGCAGCCAAGCCTCGCAGCTCCTCCCGTACTCCCGGCAACTCCAGCTTCAGAGCTTCTCCGGGCCTTTCCTGTAAAGGGCGATGCCCTCTGGGATGACCTTCAAGGGCTTTTTTCCTAAGCATCCCATCCAGAGGACCGGGCGGCTCACCGTAAAAGCCTGCGCAAAAATCCCTTACCTGGGCAGAAATCATGCGGTAGGACTCCCCCTCCGTATCAAACAGCACATTGTTCACAGCCTGCGTTGCCAGAATACGGGCCACGGGCTTGACCAAGGGCGGATTACCCAGATCCCTGCGCACCCGTTTCAGCTCGGTAAAAACCGCATCCAGCCGGTCTTCGGCCCCCATTTCTCCCAGCTGCCGCTTCAGATCTCCCTCCATGCCTCCGGGAAGCCTGTGCATCAGTGCTGTGGTATCCATGGGAGTTGTGCTGCCGCCATAGAAATGCCAGTATTTGGGAAGGATTTCCTCTTCACTGAGCCGGTTCAGACCAGCAATTTTTCCAAGATCAAGTCCCGTATCCCTCGTTCCTCCTTTAAGGGCCGCAATCAGAGGCTCCACAGCCCCATGGCTGCTTCGCATGGCAAAGGGAGCAAGGCAGGTATCCGCACCGTCAAGACCCGCCTCTATGGCAGCAAAAAGAGAAAGGGGACCGAAGCCTGCCGTGGCATGGGTGTGGATATGAAGGGGCAGGGTTACGGCTGCTTTCAGGCCCGCAACCAGCCTGCGGGCCTCTTCGGGCATCAGAAGTCCTGCCGTATCTTTGATCAGCAGGGAGTGGGCTCCCATATTTTCCAGAGCAATGGCTTTTTTCAAATAATAATCAAGGGTGTACAGACTTTCTTCATCGAAGGACTCCGCCGTGCGGCTGTAGCAGATACAACCCTGAAAGTGCCCGCCCGCCTGCAAAACGCTTTCCCCGGCAACCTGAAGATTGCGCAGATCATTCAGGGGGTCAAAAAGCCTGAAAACCTGAATCCCGTTCACATAGCTCCGCTCCACAAAAGCCCGGACCACATCATCCGCGTAGCAGCGTTCCCCTACCAGATGCTGCCCCCTGAGCATGCAAGCCATGGGCGTCTTTCTGAAATAACGTTTCAGGCTGCGGATCCGCTCCCATGGATCTTCATTCAGTTCCCTGTGCATCACGTCAAAGCCCGCCCCGCCCCAGACCTCCACGGCCCAGAAGCCCACATCATCCATCAGAGCAGCCATGCGTACCATATCCGCCGTTCGGCCTCGCCCGGCATAAAGGCACTGGAAACCATCCCGCAGGCTCACATCACAGATCGCCAGAGGTTTCTGACTCATCACCTTTTCCATTGTTCTCCTTAAAAAGTACCAAACTGTTCGACAGGACGCAGCTGGCTTCCCAAAAATTTGAAATTCTTAAAAAATAAAAAGGCAATATGTTTCGGAAGACTTTCAGCCCTCACTCCTGGCCCTTCTCCCAGAGGGAGGAAGAAATAATGAATAATTACAGTCAGGGTTTCCGCTGCATCCACAGACCCGTCTGCATCTGATCCATTCGTCCGGCCGTACTCCAGATATTTTTGGGCTGTTCTCCGGCAGGACGATGAGGACTGGCACCCAGACGCCGCAGAGCGGCAGCCTCTCCGTCGCGGATACAGGCCATGACCGCAGCCATGGCCGCTGCCATCTTCTTCTGTTCTTCCATCATGGGCGAATAATTCCTTCAGACAATTTTCCTGAAAATACAATGTAACGACTCAGCATATTGTATTCTGGAAATCCATACTGTTATTTCAGCAGCCGGGTTCCGGCATAAGACAGCCGGGCTGCGTAGGAGTGACGTTGCCATTGTTTTGGATTCCGGTACTCAGGCCATCAACCCAAAGACTGTTATGACAAAACAATAACCTGTTTCAGGCTTGAGTGCCGGAGTACTCATCAAAGCGGCAAACGGCCTGAGTCGGCACAAAGGCGGCGTGCGGAGTCTTCTATGGTAATGGGAAAACCCCACCTGCCTGTACAGACAGGTTTTTACCGCACCCGCACAGGACAAAAAGGTCTGAAAACACGATTGCATCCCGAAGAAATGCCGGGATGCCTGTGCAACCGGATTGAAAGCATTTGAGTTACCAAAGGAAAATTTTGCTGAATAGTCACAAGACAAGTAAACGACTCCGTGCATTGTCCCCCCTTCCCAGTACGGTAACAACCATCCATGGAGGCCTTACAGAGGTATATTGCCATGTTTTCTGGCTGGCTTCTGCACCCGTTTGGAACTCAAAGCTTCCAGGGCTCCAATAATACGGGGCCGGGTCTCTGAAGGCTGGATCACCGCGTCCACATAGCCTCTCGAAGCGGCAATCCAGGGATTGGAGAACAGGGATTCATAGGCTTCCATTTTTTCCCTTCGGGTTCTGGCAGGGTCCGGTGCTTCCCTGATCTCCCTGCGATGGATGATATTGGCCGCACCTTCGGCCCCCATCACGGCAATCTCCGCCGTGGGCCAGGCAAAAACCATATCCGCCCCCAGATGCTTGGAGCTCATGGCAATGTAGGCTCCGCCATAGGCCTTGCGGGTAATGAGCAGAATTTTCGGTACCGTGGCTTCCACATAACTCCAGAGCAGTTTGGCCCCATGCCGGATGATACCACCCCACTCCTGGCTGCTGCCCGGCAGAAAACCCGGTACATCGGCAATGGTGATGAGGGGAATGTTAAAGGCATCACAGAACCGGATAAAGCGGGCCGCCTTGTCCGATGCATCAATATCCAGACAACCCGCCATGACGGAAGGCTGATTGGCAATAACGCCGGTGCTTCTTCCGTTCATGCGTACAAAGCCCGTCACAATATTGGGAGCAAAAAGCGGCTGGGTTTCAAACATCTCTCCGCCATCGGCCAGAAGTCCGATGAGGGTACGCACGTCATAGGCGGCATTGGCCGCATCGGGTATCAGACTGTCCAGGGCCGGTTCCACCCGAAAGGGGTCATCCCCCAGATCCTTTACGGGCGGATCTTCCATATTATTGGATGGGAAATAGGTGAGAAGCTCCCGGATGCCCTCAATGGCGGCCATATCCGAATCCACGGCAAAATGGGCTACCCCGCTTTTCACCGCGTGGGTCATGGCACCGCCAAGGCTTTCAAAATCAATCACTTCCCCGGTTACGGAACGGATCACATCCGGACCTGTAATGAACATATAACTGGAATCCTTCACCATGAAAACCCAGTCCATCATACCCGGAGAATAAACGGCCCCGCCCGCTGTGGGCCCCATAATGGCGCAGATCTGGGGAATCACACCCGAGGCATCGGCATTACGGGTAAAAATCTCCCCGAAACCCGCCAGAGCATCCACCCCTTCCTGAATCCGGGCACCACCGGAATCGTTCATGCCCACTACGGGTGCTCCAGCCTTCAGGGCCAGGTCCTGCACCTTGGTAATTTTTTTGGCATGCATTTCTCCAAGGCTGCCACCCCTTGCCGTAAAATCCTGAGCATAGGCAAAGACCGGACGGCCATCCACCAGCCCGTGGCCTGTAATCACGCCGTCTGCCGGAATAAACTCCCCGTCCATGCCAAAATGAACACAACGGTGAGTGACAAGAGCATCCAGCTCCTGAAAGGTACCGGGGTCGAAAAGGTGGAAAAGCCTTTCACGGGCCGTTAGCTTCCCCTTTTCCTGATGCTTTCGTACCGCATCTTCTCCACCCATTTTCAAAACTTCATTTTCACGGAGCTTCAGCTCTCGCAATTTTTCTACGGTACGGCCCATGCTATCTCCCACGTTAGAGCACCCTGTCCTTACAGCAGAAATCCCATGCGGAAATTTCCGGTTTCAGGCCGGAACTTTCTAGTTTTTTCAAGCTCAAACCAGCCGTTTCTCCATACCATGACAACGCTTCGGTCAGCTAGAATATTCGAAAAACCTCCCCCTGCCACTTTCAGCACGAAGCGCCTGTCCATGCCGCACCAGCCCGTCTTCTGCCGAAAACGGCAACCGGAACAGGACACGAAGCAGGATACATGCCATACCGACAAAAAAGGAGTAAAACAGGCGGTATCACCACAACTCCTGCGGTATAAAAGGCTTGACATACAAACGAAATCAATCCTCACTGCTTCATAAAAAACATATCCCACCCTGCCAATTCAAAAAAACAAACAATACATTACATGCACACATATGTGCACAAACAGAACATGATGAAACAGGTGACAACCAAGAACCTGCTCAACCCATAAGCCGGAAACAGCCATTATTCCTCTATGGCCTGGTATTTTGATCAATCCCAAGCCTGCGCATTCGGCTACGCAATGTGTTGGGATTGATCCCCAGCAGCTCTGCGGCTCCACCGGCCCCATGAATTTGACCTCCTGAATGCTCCAATGCTTTCCGGATATGACGAACGGCAACCATATCCAGGCTTGGAAAAGGGGACGAGCAGACCACAGGCCCTGCTTCTTCCCGAAGGGGCAAATCAAACAGGACAAGCCCTCCCCGGCTGCGACTCTGGATCAAAGCACGTTCCACAATATTTTCAAGCTCCCGCACATTTCCCGGCCAGCTCCATCCACCAAGACGATCCCTCTCCCCTTCCTGAACCTGAGGTGCCGGGTGCATTTTGAGATCCATGGATTTTTTTTTCAGAAAATAACGAACCAGCTCGGGGATATCATTTTTACGGTACCCAAGGGGAGGAATGGTAATGGGGAAAATATTCAGCCGGAACCAGAGATCTTCCCGGAACTGGCCGGTCTGTATCCTTTTTTGCAGATCTCTGTGGGTGGCGAATATGATCCGGAGCCAGCGCCAGTCCTTTGAGATCAAAGCCAGAGATCTGAAGGGCAGACGGCCGCAGATGGCCCTTTATCCCCTCTTCAATAACGATCCCGGCATTGCCATGATCCCCTTTCCCGAAGATGTTTTCCGCTTTACGGAAAAGGGCATGGAATTTATCAACGCCGACACCAAACCCAAAGACGAGGCCCTGTCAAAGTCTTTTACGGAAAGCCTGAAGGAAAAGGGCTTTGCCTTTCCCGCCACCCTCATCAGCGGCAATCCCACCAACCTCAAGCCCTTTGATGAGGGATACTTTGTGAAGGACAGCCAAGGTGGGGTTTTTCATATCCGCAGGGTAATGGATCAGCCGGACATCCGGAAAACGGACATTCCGGTGGATATGGGGATTCTTGATATGGCGGTATCGGAAAACCAGCGGCGGGAATTCTACGGTATTCTCATGACAGAAAAGGGAGGACTTTTTCTCATTGCCTGGGACAGCTATGCACTGATTCCCCTGCCCTCCGATGGCTTTGACCCTCGGCGCATGGATGTGAAGCTTCTCGTCAATCCCCTTTACCGCACCCTGATCCTCACGGGAGAAGACAGGGTGCATGCCACGGTCATGGATACGGAGTACCAGCCCCTGAAATCCTTTACCCTGCCCTTTTCCCATACGGGCTCAGGGCTGGACGGGAATGTAAAAGACTTTCTTTTTCCCTTCCGTTTACGCCTTGAAAGCCCCTGGCAGAATCAGGCCAAAATGCAGCTCCAATGGGGCAGCCTCTGGTCCTTTGGGGGGATTGTCCTTGCCATGATTCTTTATTTCATTTTTTTCAGAAGAAAAGGGCCTTTCTACCGCAATGGGGGGGAGTTTGGCTTTCTCATGATTACGGGGCTTTTCGGGCTGCTTCCCCTGATTTTTGTAAGGGAAAGCTGAAAAAACGGTCCACACCAGTCACCCATCAGCCTACAGGTTTGCTTTCTTATGTCGTGCAGAACCAGCAGCCCCCTCCGCCTGAAGGCGGACCAGAAAATCTTCAGTTCCGTATCGATTCCAGTTGTTTTTATCAGACCAGTATGATTTTTATATCCTTTCAAACAATATTGACAAAAGGCAGACAAGGACATATGTTTTTTCCATGAAATATTTAAGCTGGAATTCTGAGAAAAACGAAATTTTAAAACGGGAACGAGGAATATCCTTTGAGGAAATTGCTTATTTGATTGAATCTGATCAGATAATCGGGATTGAGGAAAATCCGGGATACCCTAATCAAAAGGTGTATGTTTTAGAAATAGGCAACTATGCCATCATTGTACCTTACGTGGAAAATGATGACGGAATATTTTTAAAAACAGCTTTTCCGAGCCGTAAATACACAAAAAAATACGGTTTAAAGGGGGAATGATGAATAAAAACGATAGAAAGACTTTTGAGCCAATCGATCAGGAAGAAAAAGACCTGATGGAATCAATCGAACATGACGAGTGGCAACCAGTCAAAAATTTTGATCTGGAAAGAAAAAAAGCAATAGAAGCTGCAAGAAATACATTGAAAAAAGATAAAAGGATCAATCTCCGCCTTTCTCAAAAGGATTACCATCAAATCCAGATAAAGGCCATTGAAGAGGGAATACCTTATCAAACACTTATTTCCAGTATTGTTCATAAGTATCTGAATGGTTCCTTGACCCATAGATCATAGGGTCGAAACAGAACCCTGATACTCACAGGGGAAGACAGGGTGCATGCCACGGTCATGGATACGGAGTATCAGCCCCTGAAATACTTAACCCTGCCCTTTTCCCAGACGGGTTCAGGGCTGGCCTGGAATGTAAAGGACTTTCTTTTCCCCTTCACCTTAAGCCTTGAAAGCCCCTGGCAGAATCAGGCCAAAATGCAGCTCCAATGGGGCAGCCTCTGGTCCTTTGGGGGGATTGTCCTTGCCATGATCCTTTATCTCATTTTTTCAGAAGAAAAGGGCCTTTCCACCGCCATGGGGGGAGTTTGGCTTTCTCATGATAACGGGGCTTTTCGGGCTGCTTCCCCTGCTTTTTATAAGGGAAAACTGAAAAAACGATTTCATGAAAAAAATATGGTCGAAGAGAAACCTTTTCCTTCAGGCCCTGCCGTTACCTTAGCGGTGGTAGCGCAGCAGAACCGCACAAACCTGATCCATAAACGTGAGATTGGGGACAGGTCTGAAATTCCTCCCTTTTTTCCATGTTTTGGCCTCTGATATCAGGATAAGTGGAAACTTTGATTTTTTTCTTGATAGACGGAGAAGGGCGGGATAGGGTTTTCCATGCTTTGCCCTTGAATATCAAAATAGACGGAAATTTTTCCGGATATAGGGACGGATAACATGGAAAACTTCTACTTCTCGCACTGTTAGCTTCAAATGGGAGACTGTGTGACTAAGGAACAAGATTGTAACAGTCGGAATATACCACTCCCTATTCAGCGAGAGGTTCGCCAGCGTTGTGGTTTCGGTTGTGTTATCTGTGGAATGCCCCTTTATGAATACGAACATATGGAGGAATGGGCAAGCGTTAAACGGCATGTTGCCGAAGAGATAACCTTATTGTGCGATCAACACCACAGAGAAAAAACAGGTGGGCTATTACCCAAAGAAGTAGTACGAGATGCTAATTCAAATCCCTATAATCTCCGTGAGGGTGTCTCTAAACCATACAGCCTGCACTTTTCGGGCAAAACTGCTGAAGTTGAGATTGGTGGGAACAGTTTCACTTGTGAGGATCAGGGGTATGGAACCGTGATGGTACCTATTAGCGTAGATGGTACCCCCTTGATCGGTTTAGTTATGGCTGACGGGCACTTACTTCTAAACCTTGTGATTTTTGATGAGTATAACACACCTGTTCTTCACATAAAAAATAATCAGCTCTATTATTCAACCGCTCCATGGGACATACAATTAGTAGGTACAAGGCTTTCAAGCCGTGAAGCACACCGCAAAATACTTATAGAGATTGATTTCAAACCTCCAAATAAAATTGTTATAAAACGAGGCCGGTTCTTAAGAAATGGAGTCGAAATTTTAGTAAGGCCGAGTAATATCTTGGTTACAAATAATTCTACCTTGCTCAGCGGCTGTCGTGCTCATAATTGTTACGGTGGCCTGATTATTGGTCATCATGAAAAACCTTTAAGTGGCTTTATGGCTTTAGGCAGTCTGCCAAGGTACCTTGGTGACCGAACAGAGGCACTTAAGTTTGAACGTGAATCAATGGCTGAAATCGAAGCTTAAGGAGATCATGCAAGAACTAATTGAATTAGCTAAGCTCGCTTCTGTTGGAATCATCGCTGGCGTATTTTCCGCAGCGTTGGCAATAAGACGCTATCGGCATGAAAAATGGTGGGAGATGCGAGCGGCGGCTTATAGGGATGCGATTGAGACGCTTTCAGATCTCCATAACTATTTCCAGCATAATTATAGTAATTGGCAAAACTCCGACGCAAGCGAGGGCATGCCACCTGAAAAATGGAGGCAAACTCAAGAAAAGATAAGGAGGCTAAGTGATACTGGTGCATTTTTGTTTTCCAAAAAAGCCGAAAATTCACTGCGTAGGTTCCGGGATGAAGAGTTTAAATGGAAGCCCGAACATGACCCCGATAATTACTATGGCTTTTACATCCGCACATCAAAACTCTGCCTTGATGAGTTAGTGGCAATCTCAAGAAGAGATCTTAAAGTCCGAGAGCCTTGGCTATAACAAGGCTGTCAATCTGACCCAAATTACTACACGATTTTGTGCAATACGCTGCGCACATTTTCGCACAAAACTACTTCATAATTTGGGCAGGTACAGCGGCGTTCTCCCAAACCATCACCTTGACAACACGTACGCCATGCCGTACCTTGCATAAAAAGTCAAGGAGGCACCATGCCAATAGTATCAGCAACAGAAGCGCGTTCAAATCTTTACAGGCTTATTGATCAAGCATCCACATCCCATGAGCCTGTCATTATTACAGGCAAAAGAGGAAACGCTGTGCTTCTCTCAGAAGAAGACTGGAAAGCCATTCAAGAGACCCTGTTTCTTCTAAACATTCCAAATATGCGTGAATCGATTCGGGAAGGGCTTGAAACTCCAATAGGCGATTGTAATGAGGAGCTTGACTGGTGAGCTGGAAGCTTGTCTTTACAAAACAAGCTCAGAAGGATGCTAAAAAAATTTCCTCATCTGGCCTGAAATCAAAGGCAGAAGATATCCTTGGGATATTGAAACAAAATCCCTATCAAACGCCACCGCCATACGAAAAACCTGTAGGTGATTTATCCGGTGCCTGTTCACGAAGACTGAACCTACAACACAGAATTGTCTACCAAATCCTCAACGATGAAAAAACAGTCAAAGTCCTTCGAATGTGGACCCACTACAAATAAATGGAAGAACAATGGGTTGCAGACGATAGCATCCGATGTTGCTCCGGCAGGCCCTAAACCATGCCTTGGGCAACCCGACATAGACGTGAATACCCCCAGCAGTCCATCAAGGAGGATCAAATGAATCCTTACAAGAAATCCGATGCTGCCATCGCCGTCCTGACTCCGGAACAGTTCCGTGTGACCCAGCAAAACGGCACCGAGAAACCAGGATCGGGCGAGCATCTTGATACTACCGAGCCGGGTATCTATGTGGATGTCGTGTCGGGCGAACCACTGTTTGCGTCATCAGACAAGTTTGAGTCGGGTTGCGGTTGGCCGAGCTTTACCAAACCCATCGAGCCTGCCTATATTCATGAGCTGCAGGATCTCAGCCATGGCATGGTGCGAACCGAAGTTCGCTCGGTTCATGGCGACAGCCACCTGGGGCACGTGTTTCCGGACGGCCCCAGGGATCGCGGTGGTCTGCGTTACTGCATCAATTCGGCTTCGCTGCGCTTTATCCATCGCAAAGACATGGAAGCAGCGGGCTATGGCGACTACCTTGATCAGGTGGAGGACAGGTCATGACACAGGAACGCGCTGTTCTGGCAGGCGGCTGTTTTTGGGGTATGCAGGATCTGTTTCGTAAGTTACCGGGGATTGAGGCCACCCGGGTGGGTTACACCGGCGGCGATGTCCCCAACGCCACCTACCGCAACCACGGCACCCACGCCGAGGCCCTTGAGATTCTTTTTGATCCGGAGAAAATTTCCTATCGCCGTATTCTGGAATTCTTTTTCCAGATACACGACCCCACAACCACACACCGGCAGGGCAATGACCGGGGACCGTCTTACCGCTCGGCAATTTACCATGTGAACGAAACGCAGAAGAAAGTTGCCCTTGACACCATCATGGATGTGAATGCCTCGGGATTATGGCCGGGCAAGGTGGTAACGGAACTTGAACCTGCAGGGGATTTCTGGGAAGCAGAGCCCGAGCATCAGGATTATCTTGAGCACTATCCCAGCGGTTACACCTGCCATTACCCACGTCCGGGCTGGGTACTGCCAAAGCGCGAACGTGAGTAAGCAGTTAAATTTTGACTGAGGCCGCATAAAGCTGAAATCCTGTCAATTCATCCACCACCTTCACTCTAAACATTGAACAATTACATCCAGACATCTTTTCGCAGGCTTTCTTTATACCCGCCCGTCCTGAAAAAACCAGCCCCAGATGAGTGAAGCCTCCCTTGTCCTTTTCAGCCCTACCAGAACAGGTATAAAAACCATCCATCCATCCCTTCCCCCAACTACCCGCCTGCTTTACGCTTTTGATAAATGCCCAGCCTGCGCATGCGGCTGCGGAGGGTATTGGGGTTGATGCCCAGCAGCTCTGCGGCTCCACCAGCTCCGTGAATCTGGCCGCCTGAGTGTTCCAGTGCTTTGCGGATATGAC